>CAOJDP010000102.1 GCA_948433085.1 uncultured Caryophanales bacterium | reverse complement strand
ACTCCTTATGGACTGAGGCAAAACTCCCATTCGGCAATCGCCCAAAATGAAATTACTTTAAATAATCTGTTTTGATGGATACTACTTATAAACAAAAAATTAAGGAGAAGTCTCGTGAAATAATATGGAATCATGCGGTTTCATCTTTGACAGATTGTCGTTATAAAGCTTTGATCCTCAATGAGAATTATCTTAAGAAACTAAGAAGGCATATTTATGCCAAAACTGGATATTTAATAAATGAACGAATATTTAATGATTATTTATCTTTCTCACATAGCATATATGGGAAAAAGCGTCCTTGTGATCTCAATGTAGCTTTTTTCTGTGGGCCAGAACCAGAAAATGATATACGAATTTTACAGCGATTAGGTGTAAGATTAGAAAGAATGTATGCTTTTGAATATGATAACAAATGCTTTAAAACTGCAGTGGCCTCTATTGAAAAAGAGTATCCTCAGGTTAAAATATTTAATGGAAAAATTGAGACTTTTACAGAGTCTCATAATACCACATTTGATATAATATATTTAGACTTTACATCTTCTTTGTTTGAAGCATTTCAAACAATTGGTAAAGTTCTTGACAATAACGCGCTATCTCAATTGGGAGTTTTAATTGTCAATACAACATATTCTGATCTAACAGATAGTAATCTAGATTTTTTGACAAAATATTTCTACTACGATGTATTCTTTGAAAATTGCGTGATTTCAGGAGAAGAAAATGAAGATACGGTTGCGCCATCATTAACAAGAAGCGAAGGGGTTTGGGTTGAAGGACTTGAAGATATGGATAAATTTTCTGAAATTGTAAAGTCTAACTTTGAATATGCATATTCGGCTTTCCAAACAGATTATATCAATATGTACGCAAACATAACCAAACCATATTATGCAGTTTTATCTAATTCCATTTTAAAAAAACGTTTGATACAAGATCTCACTCCCCAAATGGCTACGATTTTAGAAACAACACATGAGAATCTTGATTTTCAATATGCAATGAGTGGAGATTACTTAGATACATTTAGATATAGTCAATTCATTTATAATGAACTACAAAGCTGGGAACACTTTTACTTTAAGCGGCATAATGGCATTAAGTATTCACGCATAGACGCAATGAAAATAATAGAGGTTATTATTCGCTCAGCGTATCTCCCTGATAAATTCTCCGATTTACCTAATCAAATGGGTACTAATGTCAATCAAACTATGCAAACGATTCTTTCTCCAGTCTTGCAAGAAGCTATATTAAAGATAGATAATAAAATCAGTAAGATGCCTATAGGATTATTCTGTGACACTCCGATGATTCATCTGTGGATTGAAATGATAGTTAATAGTTTAGGCTATCCTTATCATTGCAATGTAAAGAATCACATTCGACATAGGTATACAGCTAAGACAAGACCCATGTGTGTGGATGTATTCACACTTGATCAGTGCAGATCTTTTTATGACTGGTTACCCATGATTGAATATCAGGCTAATTTTTTAGAAGATATAGATCGTCAATTAATAGTACGTTTAAGCCTTGATGCTATTGGGAAACAGTCTCTTGGTATCATTAATAAACAATATTTTGGAAGTGCACTTATTGGTATTAATGAGAAAAAGTGGGCACTAAATTCTGATTTCCCCAATCGACAACGATTATAATCATACTGATGGAGTAGATACAACTACATATTGACTTCCCCTTGTCAATAAATTTATGTGTGCACAGCATTATTTCCTGTCTTCAGTGTTTCTTTGTAGTAATTATAGCAAAGAATCATAATATTGTATTGATTATTTACGTTTAAAAGCTATTATTATTTACCTATTATACTATGGATTTTCCGCGTCGCATAGTGCAACATAAGAATGAGTCGGACTCGTTTGCCATTATTCTTTATAGACTCAGGAATATCGGAATCTTCCGAAATATGACGGAACATGATTACGGTATAGATTTTGAGATTGAGGTGGTCAATGGAGATCGTGTCGAAGGTCATTGTGTGAAAGTTCAAGTTAAAAGTTCAGATAGTCCGCATGTCAGGACTGATGGATATATGACCGTAGGAGGCATAAAGCAATCGACGCTATATTATTGGGCAGAACTCTCTTACAACATCCCCGTTGTCGGAATAGCAGTAGATGTAAAAACGGAGAAGATATACGTTTCAAAGCCTCTGTTTTGGCAATGCGTAACAAAGATTGATGCCTCTGACTCTAAAAAATCCATTGACTTTTGCCCTACACAAAATGCTGACTTACAGATAAGGGAACTTGTTGTTATTGCTAACACATATAATCTACGCGACTTTATCAATGCTCACAAATGGATCATCCGAAATCTTAAGGATATTTTTGCAATGTATGAGGACGCATCACATTATGATTATTTTATGGAATTTGAAGAGCCAGAGAAAATGATATCGCTTCTCGAATATGCGAAAATTTTTCTCTCTTTTGAGGTTGATGATAATAATTCACATCTGACAAAACAAGAT
>CAOJDP010000101.1 GCA_948433085.1 uncultured Caryophanales bacterium | reverse complement strand
TCATCAGCGTACACACCCGCAACGGTAAAACCATGCTCCTGACACCATGTTTCCAGCATATCACGCTGGTTGTGTATGCTTGCGCTTTCACCGTCAAGGTTATCGTCCTTTGAGAGCCTGCAATATATGGCAACCCGTAAACTGCTGTGAAGCTGCTGTAATGCTGCGAAATTAGAATCCATCATGCTGTCCTCCGTTTTCCGCAAAACCAACAGTTGTACCGCCAACATTTGCTTCACTGTCTTTAGTATAGTCTGTATATTGTGTTTTGTCAATATTGTATACTGATTTGTCAATATCAATATTTTGTGCATCAGTTCCATTGATGCGGTACTGCCTTTGTATCAGCTTCATAAATGCCTGCTGTCCGCTCTGTTTTCCGTCAAAAACCGTTTTTACTGTAATATCTGCTTTTGCACTGGTGCAATTACCTGTCACATTATCCATAATCTTAATCCTTTCCATTTTCCGTAATTGCCCTGACGCTGTACAAGGATATGGACTTATTGGTGCTGCCATATCCACAAGTTTCTGAAAAATGCCACAAAAAACAGAGAAATAAATTTGAATAATTAGATATTTCTCTGCTTTTAAATCATTTTATAATATTCTCATTTTGTCTTGCACTATCTAAATACTTATAAGCTATTCTATATCAATTAATCTAATATATAATATTTTGGTTATTTTCCCTGTCATACCCTTATCCTTTAACATTTAACCTATATAAACAGCCCCCAAATTTACCACTGTTCGCAAAAATTATCTTTAAGTGCCTAATATCTTATTAACAAATATAAATTCTCTTTGATTCAATATTATTGTAGCTGCACTTGACAATTTTATGCAAAAGTATTATATTTGTTAAAATAATATATGGCTGCTATTTTTAGCAGCAGGAAGGAAATTGTATGAATATTAACAAAAAATTAATAACTGCTACTAATCTAAACCCTACAAAAAACAGTAGACAGGACTATATTTTCACGCTTTGTGAAAACATAGAAAAGAATGAACTAACATTACCCTTGTATCAAAGGGATCTAAGTTGGACTTTAAAAAAGTGCATTGAATTACTTAATTACCAACTTTTAAACAAATCACCAATATCAGCTATTTCTATAAACATCATCAACAATACAGACCCTGAATATGCTGTTCCTCAAGTTTCTTTTGTTGACCGAGAACTATTACCCAATATTTTGAGAGGTCAAATGTCCGTTGTAGATGGACAACAACGATTGACCACTAATTATAAAGCTTATTGCAATCATCCCGACTTAAAAAATGTTGTTTTAGATTTAGGAAAAGGGGAATTTGTTATAAATTCTGAAAGCATTCGCAGGAATCAAATTCCCGTTGGAATCTTACTTAACAAAGATGAATCTGTATTAATTGATTATACAAATCAACATAGTGCACTTTCAGAAGTCCTTAGTTCACTCTTGCAAATTCGAGGTAAAATTAAGACCTATCAGTACACAATCAACTTTGCCACTGACCTCTCAGAAGATGAACAAATTACTTGGTTTGAAGTTTTAAACAACGCAGGAAGTCAAGTTAGTGTTATCCAAATGAGATTTTCAAAATTAAAGGCTCATGGACTTGATATATATACCCAGTATATACATCCATATGGTAATAAAGTGGGCGAATTTGGTTATGACTATTTTAAACCTCAAAAAACCCATGTTTCATACCCAATTGCCGCTTTAAATCCTTCGTATGAACTACTTTACTCTGATAAACATTCAAATAATTTTTCGCCTATGTCATCAGATGCAAAAGATTCACAACTTTGCAAATTAAAACCAGAACAACTTCAACAATGTTTTAAAATAACGTTAAATGCTTTAGATAAAGCACTTCAATTTATTGAAGATAATGATTTAAAAAAACATAACCGTGCTGACTACATAAATTATCTGTTAGGATATTTTGTTTACCATCAAGATAAAATTACTGATAAGCAAAAAGATAACTTAATAGAATGGTACAATAACGTGAGTTTCACTAATAAATCTAATACTGCAAGAAGAAAAATATATTCTGACTTACTGAATTTATAAAAAAATTTACCGACAAAGGAGCTGCCGAAAAGATATAATTTTCACAATATATCCTCAGGCAGCCCCAATTTATCATATATGATTTATACTTGTGTTTGCAAAATGAAAACATCTGTATTACTCACAAAAACTCCGTTACAATTATACTAAGTTCTATATCTCTTATCTTCATTCCATTTATTTCCCTACAATTATCTACTACATAAAATATTATTCTATTTCACACTGTCTGAAGTCCCGCAAGCTGCTCCACATCTTCAACTCTAAGACCAGAATATTTTGCAATCTTATCAATTGATAGTTCCCCATCTTGCAACATCCTAAGTGCTGTTTCCTTTTTTGTTTCATTTTCAGCTTCATTTTTTAATCTTCTTGCACTTGTTTCAATCAATGCTCCGCCCATTATATCACCTACGCCTTTCTGCACATTCTCA
>CAOJDP010000100.1 GCA_948433085.1 uncultured Caryophanales bacterium | reverse complement strand
ATTCAAAGGAATAGCAGTAATTTGGGTTGCTATGCCTTAATTACCTATTTGCGAAACAGAGTGAAGAATTTTTTTACCTAGTCGTAAATTCACAAGATAAATTATAAGCATCGTAATCCCAATCTCTCTCATTTTCAAAGAAAGTAAATTGTTTAATCAAGCGATAGTGTCCAGCAGGCAATTCCCCATAAAAACTTTTAACATCAATTTCTAATGTTAGTCGTTCATCAGGCTTAATAATACAATCCTTTTCATTGCTCTTTGAGGGGTCATCAAGTTGCTTAAGCTGATACCAAGTACCGGATTGTTCAGCTTCTATTTCAAAATAATTTGGTGAATATCGGTATTCTTTATCAGAATTATTTTCTATTAAAAACGAAAGGTGCTTTAGGTCTAAATCCTTTTCTGTATTCATTGAAATCTTTAAATCCTCCAAAGTGTCAAGTTCTTCTTCATTTCCATAAGGAGAAAACTCATATTCTTCGAAATAGTCTTGTACTACATGATTATCACTGTCCTCTGTTTGACTACACCCGACAGTACACACCAGTAACGATAAGGTTATAAACATACTCATTATTTTTTTCATTTGTCCTTATCTCCTTTCTTTTGGATATATCGTAGCAATAAAATGTCTATTTTCAATCAACTTTCACTACAATTTATTTTTACCGTAACACACGCTCCCCCTGCTTTATTATTAGCAATTTGAATATTTCCACCATGTCTTTCACATAGAATTTTACAGATATTCAGTCCTAACCCCAAATGTTCAGTAGATATATCTTTTGATAATTTATAAAATGGTAATGTTGCTTTTCCAATATCACTATTTCTAAAACCACAACCATCGTCCGAAACTGATATAACTAAATTAGTATTCTTTATTACTACGCTAATAACAATATCATTTTTTGCATATCTAATACTGTTAGAGAGTAAATTTTCGTAAATTTGCATAACTGCATCTAAATTGATAAATATGTCTACATTTTTTTCATTTGTTGTAATCGAAAAATGTTTGTCACAACAAAGTAATTCTGCTGTATCATTCAGACTGTCGATAAATGAATAAAAAGTAATACGCTGTCGTGAAATTTCAATATCTTCTAATCTGTATAAGTTTGTCATGGCATTTACATATTTTTCAAGCCGCAAAACATTTTTTGACATTACTGATATTTCTTCTAATATTTCTTCTTGTGATACCAAGCCTTTTGGAATAAAAGAAAGCAGCATAGTAGCATGACCTTTTAATAAGGTCAAAGGAGTTCGTAAATCATGTGAGAAAGCTGCATTTAGGCGGCGCTGTTCAGCAAATTGCCGAAACATAGTTTCATTATTTTTTGCCAAGCATTCTTTCATTTTTTCAAAAGCATGGCAGAGTTTCCCCATTTCATCATTTAATGGATATGATAATTCAAAATCTAAATCGTTTGCTTCAATTTTATGATATGCATTAGTCAATAGCTTAATAGGTTTTGATAATTTCTTTTTATAAAAAAATGTTACGCAACATATCATACTAATAGATAGTATGGTAGGAATTATTACAATATTTAGTGAACCTAAAACACTGTCAATCAGTCTGTCCCGGTTCGTAAAATTAGGTGTAACTTCAATATATGAAACATGGTTCGGATAGACATATTCGTGTACTGGACGTTCTTTTTGATAATCAACATTGAATTTGCATATCTCATTACCTTTAGTGTCGAATATTGTGTATTTTGTTTGGTCGTTGCTATAGGCGGCAGTAAACGAACCATTTTCCGGTATATCATACCTTGCTGTCATATTTTCATACTTATAGTTTAGATTTATTCTATAGTTGTCTATTATTGAAATTAAAAAGATACAAATAATTATTCCAATCAACAACGAAAACAAAGCATAAAGAACAAAGGACATCCTGATACTCATGTTATTTAACTGATTGAACAATTTGCTTTGCTTTAATTTTCCCATTTATATCCGCACCCCCAAACTGTTTCAATGTAAGGTCTATCGCCTAAAGATAAAAATTTTGCCCTAATACGTCTGATATGCTCTGTGACAACTGTATTATCGCCAATCCCGTCTAATCCCCAAACTTCTTCATAAATAGTTTCCCGATCGAAAACAATCCCTTTGTTTTGTGAAAGGAAAGATATTATATCAAATTCCTTTTTGGTAAAAGATATATCCGTATTATGATAAAACACAATACGCGAGGAATAATCTATAACCATATCATCGTCAAATTGCACTTTTGAAGCTATATTGTGCCTTTTTTCTCTACGAAGATGTGCTGCAATACGAGCTTCTAATTCATCAATAGAAAATGGTTTTATTACATAGTCATCTGCTCCAATAGAAAAACCTTTTATTTTATCACTATCTTCAATACGTGCTGTTAAAAAAATAATAGGGCATGAAACATAATCCCGTATTCTTTCACAAATAGTAAATCCGTCTATATCCGGCATATTAACATCTAACAAAATAATGTTAGGATTCTTTTCTACTTCTTTTAATGCAGTTTTTCCCGCTGTTGCAGTATATACTGTATATCCAAGTTTGCTGAAATAACGATACAGCATTGATACAATTTCATTTTCGTCATCTACAATTAGTATGCTTTGTGCCATAAATATGTCCTCCT
>CAOJDP010000099.1 GCA_948433085.1 uncultured Caryophanales bacterium | reverse complement strand
GATTATATCTCAAATCCTTGAGAATGTGGTGTCAACTTTTTTTATACCACATCAGTTTTACAGGTTTTTTTGTCCTTGATAACTTTACAGAGAGCAGCCACTTCATTGTCGCTGAGCATAATATGATATGTTTTAGGTCTTGCCATAGGAATCACCGCCGTTTCTTTTATCATATCATGAAACGGTGAAAAATAAAAGAATTATAAAACTGAATATAAATGTGTCAGTACACTAGCATAAAAACTATGGATGTATTTCTGAGAACTAGTTGGATAAAATGGAGGTCTTCTCGTTGGATATCTCAGAGCTCTATTTTGATTAGTGTTGTTCAAACTTGACTAAATGTATGAAAAATGATAGAATTACTAAAGTACGCTTTGTATAAAATTAACAAATATATTATAGAGTTGATATAGAGGGAGACAAGAATGAAAGAGGATTATATCGGAATAGTAAAGGAACGTGTCAGGTTAAAAGAAGGAAGAAGCGTATTAGAAAAAATTTTATCTATAATATATTTTGAAGGAAATATATCCAATAAGGAATTAGCATTTCGATGCACATTACCTATACCAGTCGTTACTGCGATAAAGAAAGAATTTATTCGTGTAGGAATTTTAGAGCAAAACAAGGGAATACAGCTAACAAAACAGGGTGTAGACTTTGTTGATCATGAATTGGGATTTTTCGGTTTGGATATTGAGTTATATAAGACATTGCTTGATGATGAAAAGCAGAGAATTGATTTAATTACTAAATTATCCGAACAATATGCTTTTATTTATGAAAATAGACCACAAGTTGATGTGACAATAGACCAAGCCAAATGTACGGTGAACACAGCTTTTAGACGAGCTATGTTGTGTTTGGAGAATCAATCATTAATCGGAAAAAACATATTATGTGTAGGAGATGATGATTTAATTAGTGTTGCCATTGGTTTATTGCTAAATGAGTTGTATTACGATAAAGAGGCGAATAGAAAAAAGGTATGCGTGTTTGATGTCGATGAACGTTATATACAATATATAATTGTGCTTGCTGAACGATATAATTTACCAATCGAATGTTTAAAAATAGATTTAAGAGAACCGTTGCCAATAAGTTATGCCAACAGTTTTGATTGTTTTTTTACAGATCCACCGTATACGACAGAAGGATTGTCCCTATTCTTATCGAGAGGAGTAAGTGCCCTGAAAAATGAAAAAGGTTTACGAGTATTTCTTTCTTATGGGCATAAACCTATTGATGAGATGAAAAAGGTTCAAGAAGTTATCTTAAATCTCGGATTTGCCATAACAGATATTTATAATGCATTCAACGAATATGAAGGAGCTTCACTATTGGCAAATGTTAGCCAAATGATGGTTTTGCAAAGTGGTGAAGATATAAAAACAATAGTTCCTGAGGAGTGCAAATATTTAGATAAGATTTATACAGGAGAATTACGGCAAAAAAGCAGTGTATATGAGTGCAAAAAATGTAAGGAAAAAATAATCTTAGATCATAATAGTAGGATTCGTACAATCGAGCAGTTAAAAAAGGAGGGCTGTCCAAATTGTGGAAATAAAGTATTTGATTTACGCAAGAAACAGCCATCATTTTTATTAGAGCGAGAAAAAAGATCATTAAGCGAACATATTCTAGCAGATTTTTATGGGTGTACGGAATCAATACTAAAGGACAATGAATTAATCCAGCAATATATGCATGAAGCAGCGGAAAAGGCGAATGCAACAATAGTATCTGAAAAGTTTCACACATTTAGTCCCTGGGGGGTTAGCGGAGTCATTATCATCAAGGAATCACATTTGACAATTCATACGTGGCCAGAATATAAGTATGCTGCTGTAGATTTGTTTACGTGTGGCGATACCCTGGATTTAAGAAGTGCAATGCAATATTTAGAAGAAAAGCTCGGCTGCAAAAAAATGGAATACAATGATATTTCTCGAGGATTGTTAAATAAATTATAATATAATAATGTAGAATAAAGTGAAAAAAGAGGTGTTTATATGTATAATATACGATTGTTACAGGAAGAAGATTTTTTAAGTGTTGCAGAGATGGAACGTGAAATTGCTATTATTTCATACCAAGAAGAGGCGATAACGGATATTGATACTCATATAAGAAGAATAGAAAAAGCATATAAAAAAGATAAATCTGGTATGCTTGTGGCAGTGGAAGAAAACAAAATAATTGGTTGGTTATGGATGGACCGAAAGACGAACTTTTTAACGGAGGATATTTACATTAATTTTAGAAGTTTTTATATAGATGATCAATATAGAGAAACGGAATGTTCAAGTGAATTGTTGAGTAAAGGAATTGATTATGCGAAAAGTATTAATGCCAAATATATAGTTGGAAAAGTGAACATAAACAATATTGCAATGCGCTCTGTATATAAAGCGAATGGGTTTGAATCAAAACATATTACGATGGAGCTGACTTTGGAATAGGTTTCGAGAAGTCATATGAATGCACAAATTTATGCGAGGTGTAGAATGAGCAAAGAAGAGATTTTTTTAGATATTTGTAGTAAGTTGCGCGAGATCAAAAATGGGGATAAGATTGACTTTTCACATTCTACTCCATTATTGGGTGAAGGAGGTGTAATTGGGTCGCTTTCTGTCATTACTTTGGTAGATTGGTGTTTTGATAAATACAAAGTTGATTTGATTGACGACGACCTTTCTTTGAACTATTTAGAGACGATAGGTGATTTGACCGAGTATATATTGGTCCTGTGTCAAGATTTAGTACAAAATAAAATGAGAGGTTCTGCCAGCTAA
>CAOJDP010000098.1 GCA_948433085.1 uncultured Caryophanales bacterium | reverse complement strand
ATTAGTGTCAAGAAGTTTCGGAAAAAATCCGATGATATATAATTCATTAGTGAAACCTAAAGTTAAAATTTAGGTTTCATTTAATATATAATTTTCTGTAGATATCTCATGTGATATGTTGTTTAAGTAAATATAAGTTCCAGTATTTCGCCCATAATTAATTACTGGAATATTATGAATTTTATCTGGTGTAAATATTTCGTAATCATATGTATTTTCATATAGTTTAGTAGTTTTCTTTTTTGAATATGTTGATAAATATAATTTGAATATATTTATATTATTATTTTTATAATCATTAAGTTTTAAATATTTAGTAATTCTTTTAGTAGAAAATCCTTTAGGTCTAGAAGAAAACAAGGAAGCAATTAAGTGTGATATGTGACTTTCCATTGATGATCCAATATTTAAATCTAACATTGACTTTATATTAGTATAATTATTAACAATGTAATTAAGCTTTTTTGTAATAGTCTCTTTACGATTAGGATTATTATATATGATTGTACCAACAGCATTAATAAAATAAGATTTAGGCTTATTTTTAAAAATATGTAGTAAATAATATCGTTCATCAGCATTAGTAGTAATATGGTGAATGGCTTGTTTAAAATGAAATTCACAAAGGTAGAATTTAACTGAATTATTGTTAGAAAGTCTGAGTTCTCCAGTTCCTGATTTTATCCAAGATGCCCCATCACCAAACAAGCAAATATTTTTAATTTTATCAAAATCATATTTCATAGCAATAAAATCCATAAAAGCGAGCCAAGGCTTATCACCATAATGAGAAAAAACGGTTCTATTAACAAGCTTTCGGCGATTTTTAGACACATCTATAATATTTTCGAAAGCAACAAAAGATTTAATCATAATATCTTTATCAATATCTTGGCTACCTATATATTTTTCATCAGCCATAACATATAAAATCTCAGGAGTTTCAGCAGATTTTGGGACTATATTAGGAACATACCAATTTCTAATCCAGTTATATACAGATTGTCTGGGAATATCTTTAATAATCGAATTCGATTCAAAATAAGATAAATCGTTAATTAAAGATGATGTATCACGTACAGATTGAGCTTGTGAAGTTGAAATAGCCTTTGAAATAGTAATAGCTTTAACAATAGGGTCATAATGATCGTTTTTTGGTAAATCAAAAATTTTATCTATATAAAAGAATTTTTTATGGGAATACTTAGAAACATAGTAAGTTCTTTTAAAAGTGATTTCTCCGACAATAGTGATTAATGTTCTAGAGACATTAGATTTATTAATAAAATATCGAGTTTTCCTATAAGTAGATTCTTTAAATTCATTATCTAGTTCTTCAAATGTAGAAACAACAATAGATTTAACCATATCTCTAGCAGAAGTCTGAACTTTATAAATAAGGTTAAAATAGTGATTTGAGCCATCATTAACAAATAGATTATTTAATAAAAATTCAACATCATTAAATAAATTTAAAGAAATGATAGAAATTATTTTATTTTTTAACAAATTTAATAATTTTTGTGATATAATAGGTTTCATAAGAAAGTCCTTTCTTTGATATTGTTTTTTTTTGCTTAAACTTATTATATCAAAGGACTTTCTTTTTTTCTATTCCGAAACCATTTTACACTATTCTTTAGATGTAGTATTTGCTTTTTTATGTAAAATATGTTATAATTATACTGCAAAAGGAGGTAAACACCATGGCAAACTTTTTTGGTATTAAAATTGATACTGCGAACATGACTTTAGAGGAACTTGAGGAAGCTCAGAAAAAAACGTATGAGATATTGGATAATCTTAAACATCAGATTCTTTTGAGAAAGCTTGCTAAACAAAAACATTCTTCTAAATAGTCTACTACCCGCTGCTCTTTAGCGGGTTTTCTTATTTTTCTGTTTCTTCATTCATACTTTTCTCCATACTCGACAAATTTTTCTCTTAATGTTTCTTGTAATATGTCTATCGCTGTTTATATTGTTTAAAAATATTGACGTGTTTTGTATAACTCTGTCAATCTTCTATACCTTCTATTTTATTTTTTGATCTCTTGTAAATAATCTGCTAACATGCTATATGCTAATCTATAATCTTCATTTCTTGTTATTCTTGCTAATTTTCTATACTTCTTTATACTTTCATTTATTCTAATTAGTAATCTATCATATTTGCTAGCTTTTTCTTCTACTTCTTTTTCTGTTTTATTACATTCTGTCATTTGCTTTACTCCTTGTCTATTAATTCCCAAAATCTTTCTGCTCCATAATCATTTATTAATATTTTTCTTAATTCTTCTAGTTCTATTTCTTTTAAATCTTCAATATGATGTTGTTTACAAAACTGTTCTGTTCCAAATTCACATGCTCCTGTTATTGCTCTGTATTGTTCCCTAGTTACTTTCCTTAACTTTCTTATATCTTTTACAATTTCTGTTGTATTTCTATTTTGTATTTTTTTGAATGTTAAATCTTTCATTGCTTGTTTTAATGTTTTTCCATGTGCTGATAACTTGTCCTCTACTACACAATATCCTAATGGCGTTTGATATATTGTTGTATTTCCTTTTTTCTTCACCGATTTTACATTTCCCCATAAAATATTATCAAAAAATATATATTTCCTTTCTTTGCAATATCCTTTTACAATCTTGTTAATATTTTTTATTGATTTTTCTTTGTCTTTTATGTTGGTTCCTTCTAAGTATAAATTTCCTCCTACCGTTAAGTTTTCTGGTAATTCTGTTATGTTGGTTCCTTCTAAGTATAAACTTCCTCCTACTGTTAAGTTTTCTGGTAGTTCTATTATATTGGTTCCTTCTAGGTG
>CAOJDP010000097.1 GCA_948433085.1 uncultured Caryophanales bacterium | reverse complement strand
GAATTGCAGTTCTTTTGCCGGATTCCTCTATTGGTTGCATTGATAGTTTTCTATCTATATACGGGGTTGGCATTCATAGACGTGTATAATCTGCGCCCCGGACACGTTTCAGAGGACAGCAACGGCAACCTGTGGATAGTGAAACCCCGTGAAAAGACAAACAACCTCTGTAACATCCCGCTTTTGAGTATTCCCAAACAGATACTTGAAAAGTATAAGGATAACCCCTACTGCATGGATAAAGGAACTTTGTTGCCCGTTCCCTGCAATCAGAAGATGAACAGCTACCTGAAAGAGATTGCCGACCTGTGCGGTATTAAAAAGAACCTGACCACGCACACAGCCCGGCACAGTTTCGCTTCGGTTATCGCACTGGCTAACAACGTGTCACTGCCGAACGTGGCTAAAATGCTGGGGCATTCATCCACCCGAATGACGCAGCATTATGCGAAAGTATTAGACCAAACGATACTAAGGGATATGCAAGCCGTTGAAAAACAACTATCTGTATAACAAAAGATTACTTAATACATACTTATAGAACTAATACTCCCTAAAATTATGAGGAAAATTTTCCTCATAATTTTAGGGAGTATTGACCTATTTCTTTATATTTGCAGAAAATTTTCTGCAAATATGGACAATATAGACATAGAACTTAGTAAAGTAATTGATGCAGCTGTTCAATCTTCAATCGATATAGGTCAGGTTGCATCCTTAAAGGATTTGTATAAAGAAAAGAAAAATTCACTAAACTTATCAGATAGGCAGATTCAGAAAATTTTAGGAATGGATTCTAAAACTATAAATCCTATATTAAATGGAACTGCTAAACAAATCAATTTCATAAATGTAGTAAAATTGGCTCATTTTTTAGGTCTGTCTGTTAATGACCTAATAAAAGTTTACGTACCAGAATTAGCTCCTAAACAAATAGGAGAAATCCAACGAGCAAGAGAAGCAGGATATATCGTTGAAAATTTTGATGTATCTATCCTTGTTAAGATGAAGTTTTTTAATTCCAATGCTTCATCTAAAGATATGAGTGATAAAATCAAACGTTTTTTTGACATTGATAATATTTACAGTTACTCAGAAAATTCTTTGCTTCCCGTTTTTAGTCGCTCTAAAAGAAACTCGAATGATTTAATGCGTAATTTTTGGATACAATCTGCGTTTATCCAATTTAAATCTATTGCAAATCCCAATCCATACATAAGAAAAGAACTAGTTGAACTAATACCCAAAATCAGACCATACACAAGAGATATAAAAAATGGTCTAATTAGAGTGCTGAAAGCACTATTTCGTATTGGGGTCACAGTTATATATCAACCAAGCTTAGAAAAAATACAAGTTAGAGGAGCTACCATGATAATAAATGATAAACCATGTATTGTACTTTCTAATTTACAAAATAATTATCCTACATTATGGTTTACTCTTTTACATGAACTACATCATGTACTTTTTGATTTTGATGAAATCAAAAAACAAACGTATCATATTAGCAATAATGAGGGAGACATATTTTTAATGAATGAAGAACAAGCAGATAATTTTGCTTGTGAATATTTATTAAATGAATCCCGATTAAAATTTGCATCAGGGTATATTACATCACATTATAATATTGAAAAACTAGCTAAAGAATGGGGAGTACATACCTCTATTATATATGCAATGTATTGTTATAAAACCAACGAATGGGCTTTTTATAATAAATATATACCTAAAATGAATGAAGCCTTAGAGCTTATAAATACTCACCCATTTGAAAAAGAAACGTTAATGGAATCAGTACAACAAATCAAAGAATTTTTATACAATTAATTATGGAAGAAAAAAAGAAAAAAAAATCTCAGGAGGAATTAGAAGAACTCCAAAGGAAACAAGAACAAGATTTAGAGCGTGCAGCAATTTTAATGAAAGCTGATGAAATCAAAGAAGAAACATTTGATTTTGATGTAAACGGTCAAATCGAACTCAAAAATGAGTTGGCAGATATGGTTTTAGAACAAATCGATGACCCTGAAGCTAAATATAATTTATATTATAATGTTGTCAATCGTTTATTAAGAAAATATCTTCCAAAAGGCGATACATATAAAGATGCGAGAGATTTGATTTATGAAGAAAAGAACACATTTTTAACTCGTGGACACAGAAAAGATGCACAAGGTATAAGAGGAGCAGACGGAAGAATGTCCTATATTTCAGATATAAATGAGCTTGTTAACATTATCACTGAATGGATTTCAAACAAAGGAACAATGTTTGATTTATATACTCAAATTAGGGATTTGAATATTTCTAAAGGATATGGCGCTCCACAGTCAAAATAAAATGAATAGAGCTATATATATACTCATAATCTCTATTTTAACCTTTCTTTGTTTACACAGTTGCACTGTGGATATTGACCCTAAAATAGCTAATACAGCCTTTGGGCTTACAGCTATAAAATACGAATATATAATAATGATTTTAAGTTTATGCAGTGGCATCTTCTGCATTATTGGAGGTATTATACTTACCATTTTAGGGTTTACTGGGAACATCAATTGGATTATTGAAGGAACAGATTTTACATCAAAATTAATAAATGCTTCTCCTGGAGTTTTACTAATGGTAATAGGAGCCTTGATTATTATTTTTAAAAGATTGAAAATAAGAAGTAAGTAAATAGAAAAGCCAGCAACACAGTTTTCAAGAAAACATGATTGCTGGCTTTCAATCAATCAAACAATATAGAAAACAAGATAGCTATATTTCAAGAAAGCAAGACATCAATAGTAACCATTCTATTTTCCGCCTTGACACGCATCGCAACCCAGCATATCTTTG
>CAOJDP010000096.1 GCA_948433085.1 uncultured Caryophanales bacterium | reverse complement strand
TGCATACCGATATACGAAATCTGCAAAGTCTTTGCAGAACTAAATATATTCATAATAAGTTGATTATTAAACACATGCGTAGGTAGTGTTTGCTTCCCATAGTAAATATTATATTATTTCTATCATTCAGATTATCAATGTATTGATGACTTGTCAAACACTCAAAACGAGTGATTTATGCTACCGTATTTCTATCAGTATTAAAAAGTAACTTGCTTTATATCAATATACTATACCTTTTATTAACGTAAATGCAGATGATATATATTGCCATTTTTATAATCAGTAGCAGTTTCACAGATTTGAATTGTATACCATAATTACTCTATGCAGTTGTTATAAGTATGCTCATTAATGAATCTAAAAAACATATTAAATGATTTTCTGCATCATTATGAATGGAGCATTCCCTGAATGACAGTTACTTCTCCTGTAAACCATTAATAGAAAAATTCCTTTTGATTAAGAGTAAACTTGTTTTTGTCCGATAGTAAACTTCTCTTCTGTTATTTGCATACTTAAAATGCAAGTTTCATTTTTATAAATGCAAGCTTTGTTTATAAAAACGGAACCTTTGTTTTTATAAATGCAAGTTGCGTTTATAGATTGGAAATCATAAAAAGGAACTTTGCTATTAAGCAAACAGAAGTTTAGCCTTAATCAAAAGGAACTTTGCTATTAATAGACTGCACGATAGGTAATGTAATAATGTACAATGAAAGCAAGTTTCCATGAAAAAATATAAATTAAAGGAAAAGATTAGAGTACATACATATATATTAAGCAGCTATTCAGTCAAGACTGAAATACAATGAGAAATGAATCTGAAAACTATGAGAAATAACTAAAATAAAAGCCTTCTTACGATGAAAACTATGAGAAATGTCGATTTATAAAACATTTCTCATTAGTTATTATTTTTATTATCTGCTACTTATATTCATGTTATGAGAATATGAGAAATGAAAACGCCAAAACGATTTCAGGTAGAGGCAGAATAAATTGCTATTGTTTATTGTGGAGCTTTGATGAGGCCGTTTTCTCAAGATCACGCACCACTGTAATATCCATTATATTTGCATAGACTTGTGTAGTCTTCACACTTTTGTGCCCTAATAGCTTTTGTACCGTAGTAATATTGGCACCACTATATAATAATAAGGTAGCATTTGTATGGCGGGCAGTGTGGAATGATACACGTTTATCAATTTTCGCCAAGCCTGCCAACAGATTCAATTCTTTGTTGATATTAGAATTGTCTTTTAACTTAAAGAAGCTGTCAAGATCATCTTCATAGTGTTGCAATATCTCGATTCCTTTGCCTTCAAATAATAAATATAAAGGAAGGCGTACCTCAATACCAGTTTTAACAGACTTGTATATAATCCAGGTTTCCTGATGGAATTCAATAATATTTGCGGAGGTCAGACTGATGAAATCAGAATATCGTAATCCTGCGTAACAACAAAATAAAAAAGCATCTTTTGTTTTTTGCAATCTCGTATATCTTCCTGTCAACTGCAAATTCTCAAATCTGTATAACTCTTCCGGGGCTAAGTGCGTATGGCTTCCCTCTATGCTTTTAATTTTATACTTTCTAAAAGCATACTTTTGTATATCCATATACTCTTTATTTATAGCAACATTAACGTATCGTTTCAGGTGCTTCATGTGCTTGGCGATAGTATTAAGATGATAACTTTTAGACTGTAGGTAATTATCAAATGAGGATACAAATTCAAATGTCAAATCGGTAAATAATACCTCTTTTTTGAAGCCCTGAAGTAATTCAAGCGTGGAAAGGTGATTTTGACGGGTACTCTCTTTTAAAGAAGAATTAGCTATCTCATCTTTAAAAAAAATCAAAAATGACCTTTCGTTGCTGAGAGGTTTATCAATAGAATTTCTTAATAAATCTAACGATATGGTTTTTCCCTGTTGCCATAGTCCAAGTTCAGTTTGCTCAATAGCTGCTATATTTTCATATAACATACGATTCAAAACATTCGCATTGGGATGATTTTTCACCATTTTTCGTTTGGCATCCCACTGTTCCGGTTTGAGATATATTTTGGTGGAGAAATACATCTTTTTCCTGTTCAGATAGGCTTCTACCTGAACTAATGCCATTCCTCTTTTATTCAATCTCTTCTTTCTATTAAACACAAGGTTGTAACTGATCTTTTCCATACTTTCTTTTTTAATTAATAATAGAATAAATTAGACGTAATTCTGTGCTATCTCTGAGGCGAATAAGCATTAATATCTCTAAAAAAATAAGTCTTTCAATAACATAGTATTCACAAAACTTTAAATTAAATGCCACTTTTTTATTCGCTTTTTCACGAAAAAAGCAAAAAGAATAGCTTTTAAAGGAGTTTTATGACTAAAAACGAATAAAATAAATATTAAAAGATACATTTTGCTTATGCAAATTGTTAGTTATTGTTTTAACAGACAACACGTTTAAGAACGAAAAATATGCTTATAAGCATAAATATTGCTTATTAAATAGCAAAATGTCACATTTACAACTTTTTTTCATTAAACATAGTGGTTGGTTTTAGTTTTATTAATATATTTGCAAATTGTTAGAGCAAAGATGTAAATTAATGTAAAGTTAAACTTTAAGAGAGATTTTATGAAAAGAAAATTAATGCTGTTATTGGCATGCCTTTTTGTGGGCATAGGTCTAGTAACTGCCCAAACTCAAAAGGTCACAGGCGTTGTGATTTCTGAAGAAGACGGGCAGCCAGTTGTTGGCGCTTCTGTGTTAGTAAAAGGTACCACTCAAGGTACAATCACAGATGTAGATGGTAATTTTAATTTATCGAATATACCAAGTTCTGCAAAGACTTTGCAGATTTCGTATATCGGTATGCA
>CAOJDP010000095.1 GCA_948433085.1 uncultured Caryophanales bacterium | reverse complement strand
GCTTAAATTTTAAATTACTAAAGATTTTCGTGTCTAAAAACTTGACATAAATCCACAATACCCAAAAGTATGGTAGTTTTACTGGTAATTTTATGGTAAAAAATTTACCCAAAAACATAAAAATAATCTAAAATAAATACAAAAATAATATACAATACCATAATAACATCTTAACTAGCTTTAAACAATAAACTAAATTGTATTTTTTTAGTAGTCGAATAGTAAACCAAATTGACTTTAAATAGTAAACTAAATCGGGTGCAAATCGTACACTAAATCGTATTTATAACGATTACATTACCATATTAGCAGAGTAAATATGCAATATCTAGGCAAAATTCTTGCAAAAAAGTGGCAAAAAGTATGCAAAATTTGTGTAATTTCTTTTTCTTTGTTTAACACATAGGTTAGAAGTAGAAAAGGAATTGATAATTATTTTATTAATTTATTGATCTAATATATTGTTCTAAATCATTAAGTGGAATAGCATTACTTAAATTTTCTATATAAAGAATATTTTCATAGTTAAATGCTAGAAAAGTTATACCCTTAATAATAACTCTATGAGATTCTATATATTGTAAATTTGTGTGTTCTATCATTTTTATATTTCCATTATAAATTATGGGCGTAGTATTACAAAAACTACAAATAAACTCAATCTTATTTTTAAGTGCTTCTTCCATTTCGATTTTTTCATTTCTAATTGTTACCATTTTAAGAATCTCCTCACTTTCTTACAAAACAAAAAATCAATTCCATTTCTAGAATTGATATTTATCATTAAGCTCAAAACTATAAAAGTTCGAGCAGATTCTTCTCTGGTGCCCTTTTGGTGGAAGTATAACAACTACTAGGCATAAATTTATAGGTAGCAATAACTACTAACTAGTTAAATTATACTACATTTTTGCTAAATTGTATCAAAAAAATAATCAAATTATTAAAATTTATGATATAATAACTTTACTTTTAATTTGTTAGGGGGAAAGATTATGTTTGTACCAATAGTTCCGCATACTACTGTAGTAAATAAAACAATAGTATATAGTGATACAGTTTTACCATTAAAAGATATTGGAAACAATCTTAAAGTAACAACAGTTTATGATGTTAGCGAATATTCTTTAGAGAGATGTTTAAGAATAATTTTTGATTCTAATCCAAATGTAACTTTTAATACTATTCAATATTCAAAAAATGATAAAAAAGTTTATTTCTATACAAATGCTGAAATATCAATAAAAGAATGGGAAGATAGAGATATAAGATTTTATAAACCTATAACTTCAAGAGCCGGAATATTAGAAGAAGTTAAATCAATTTTAATTCAAGATAAATGTATGGATAGTGATTGTGTATCGTTATATGATGTTATATCAGTAGTTAGAAGTAAACATAATGACTATAGTTATTACCAAAGAGAATTTGAAAACTGGCTAAAGGTAGGAATGAATGAATATTCTAATTCTTATAGTGTTAACACCTTTAATTATAAAAATATGGAATTAGAAATCGTTGATTATGCAATATTTGTTAAAGTTGATCAAGATTTAGTAATAAAACAATCAGAGACATATAAAGCCCAAGACTTGTTAGTAAAATGTGGTGAAGAGATTTCTAAATATTACGACAGATGTTTAGAATATAGAGAATTTTTTGAACAAAGCAGTAAGAATATTAAATCATCAAATTCTAATTTCTTAATTGATATTGATAAAGATGAGGTTTCAATTTTTGTGAAATCTCAAGAAAATAGATATATGAATGATTTTGAGTTGTCTGCAGATGTTAGAAGAAACAAATACGATTATACTTGTAATTCAAATGCTGTAATAAGTGCATTTAGAGAAAAAGAAGCAGAAATTTTTAAAAGAATTTTCATAAGAATAGATGATTGTCCAGAATGGACTAAATCTGATTTATATGAAATAAGACAAAAGCAATTATCAGAAGAAATGAAACAACAAAAAAGACTAGCATTAAAGAGAAAAATTTTTCCATTTTTAAAAAAATAAAAGCCGTGGCACGTTTTGCTCGCTTGCGAGTGAAAGTGGCGATAGGCTTTTTCTTTTATTTTCGTTACGAAGTTTTGAAAATAAAAACATAATTTTTGCTTGGCTTTATGTCTTGCTAAAATTATGCTTAAAGGGTTTAAAAAAGGGAAATTCCCTTTTTCACACCGTTATTGGCTCTGCCAATATGTACTGAATCCCAAAAGTTGGACAGGTATTTTATATTACTGATTCAAGGATTGTAACCTGTAATTCACAGAGGAGAGAGTCTGTAAATAAATCTTTGTAAAATAGAAATCTTTCCATGGTAAAATAGAAGAAATGGAGAGATTTTAATATATGTGGTTTAACATGAGCAATATTAGTGTTTTTAATAGATTTAATATTACCATTAATAAATTCATAATCTACATAAGCAAACCTACAAATCATTTCAACCTTTCTTTTTAATTCTTCTCTTATTACAAGTTCTTTAGTTTCTATTGTCATAGCTCATCACTTATCCTTTCTTAAATAACAAAAAAACTAACATTTCTGTTAGTAATTTATTACTCTCGAATTTATAAAAGTTCGAGTTTCCTATCAATCTGGTGTTCACGACGAGATTTGAACTCGTGACATCTTCCTTCGGAGGGAAGTACTCTATCCAGCTGAGCTACATGAACAAAAAGAAAAATCTTTAACTTAAAGATTTTATATACAGAAATGGTGGACTGTTAGGGATTCGAACCCTAGACCCACTGATTAAGAGTCAGTTGCTCTACCAACTGAGCTAACAGTCCATAATTTGTAACTTTCGTTTATTATACCACAAAATAAAATGAATGAAAATACCCAAAATTCAAAAATTTAAAAAATTGTCAATTCATCGTTACTACTCAGCCATAGAGATTAAATAAAAAAACATAAAAGTAAAAAAATGTGATAAAATTAAAAGCAGTGAGACAACCTTCGTATTCTAA
>CAOJDP010000094.1 GCA_948433085.1 uncultured Caryophanales bacterium | reverse complement strand
CAGAAACCATCGGAGCCAACTCAGAAACCATCAGAGCCAACTCAGAAACCATCAGAGCCAACACCAACACCAACACCAACGCCAACGCCAACACCAACGCCAACGCCAACACCAACGCCAACGCCAACACCAACACCAACGCCAACACCAACACCAACGCCAACACCAACGCCAACACCAACGCCACCTGCACATGAATGCAAATTTAATAATATAATTGAAGAAAAGCAATCAACATGTACAGATGCAGGTTATAAAAAATATGGATGTAGTTGCGGTAAAACAAAAGAAGAATTAGTGAGTGCTTTAGGGCACGTAGAAGGAGCACCAGAAGTAACAACTGAAGGTGAATATAAAGTTACAAGAATAAAGTGTACACGCTGTGGTAGTGTGATAAGTGAGAGCAAAGAAAAAATACCTGGAGGAACACTTGATGAAGATGGGCAACCAGATATTAATGAAGGCGATGATAATGAATTATTATATAATAATCATTCAAATGTTATTGACATGTTGAAAATGTATAAACAAATGTTATCTGATACAAATATTTTAGCATTTGGTGATTCAAATGAATATGAATTAAGCGATAAAGCCTATACATTTAAAATATAAAAATAAAGTATCTCTATGTGAGATACTTTATTTTTGATATCGACTGATATTCAACACTACACCAATTTCTAGTAATGTAATCATTAAACTAGAACCCCCATAACTTAAAAATGGCAATGTGACACCCTAAGTCTTGCAAGTATAACTTATTTTTGGTAGTTTACCCTTGCAATATAACTGAAAAATGGCAGTAATGCTTCCAAATAACTGTTTTTATATTTGATTAACTAACTCTGGAAATTTTAGATGAACATACACTTTTTTATCCTTATCAATTTCTATTCTATCTACAAGTCGCTTAACTTGATCTTTAGTAGGATCTTTTAAAGACATATAATCTAAAACTGACCTTTTACATCTATTAAATTTAGGATCATTAGTTGTTTGCTTTTCATTAATTTGCTTTTTCTTATCTAATTCTTCTATTTCTAAATGCAACTTATCAATTTCTATTTTAGTTTTGTCATAGATTCTTTTATACATTTCTTCATCAATTAATCCTTTAGTTTTATCTATATATAAATTATCAATGGTATTTTTGTGAGAATTCAATAAATTATTTAATCTTTCTATTTTTTTATTTATTTCTTTTAAATTCTTCATAACAATATCTTCTGAATTATCTTCTATTTCATTAAAATTATAATACTTACAAAAGTTTTCACATACTTCTTGTAAATATTCAATCACATCTTCTTCTAACCAGTCATAATTAATTCTATGAGATGAACATACTCCAAATTTTCCTTTTCGAGTATATAAATTACATTGAGTATAATGCCTTACACCAGATTTTAAAATATCTTCACTTATTCTAATCGTACGACCACAATCCTTACAATAAAGCATACCACCAAATAAATAATCCAATTGATGATCAGTAACTCTAGTAGTTGTTTTATCATTTATTATATCTTGTACTTTATCAAATACTTCTTTAGAGATTATCCCCTCATGAGTATCTTTAACAATTATAAGTTCATCTTTAGATGTTTTTCTTAACTTTTTAGAATTATAACTAATCTTATTATGAGTATTTTGTACCATGTTCCCAATATACATTTGATTAGTTAAAATTCCATAGATAGTTTGTCTTTTCCATATTCCAAACCCATCATTGTCTGTTACATCTTTTGCTCTAGGCTCTTGTTTATGTACTATTGGAATAGGTATCTTTTTTAATGTTAAAGTTTCTGCTATCTTATTTGGACTTTTACCATCTAGTGCTAAATCATAAATCATTTCAATTATATATCTTACTTCTTCATCTACAATTAATTTATGCCTATCTGATGGATCTTTTTTATATCCATATAATGGAAAAGATCCAATATAATCACCACGATTTTGTTTTGCCCTTAAAGATGTCTTAACTTTTTTAGAAACATCTCTTAAATATAAGTCATTTACACTTAATCTAATACCAAGCATGGAGTCCCCAATATTGGAATCGTAGGAATCATTAATAGCAATATATCTAACACCTTTTTCTAAAAAGTATTCTTCAATGTACTTACCAGTTTTATACATTTCACGACCAAGTCTTGATAAATCTTTAGTAATTACACAATTAATCTTTCCACTTTCTATATCATTAATCATTTCTTGAAATCCTGGTCTATCAAAGTTACCACCAGAATAGCCATCATCTACATAATGTTTATATATTTTTAGATTATTGAATTTAGCAAATGAATCTATAATTATTTTTTGACTTTGAATAGAAGAACTTTCATCTGTTTTATTATCTGCATCTGATAATCTATCATAAGCACCACAGATATATTCCATTATACAAATTCCTCCATGATAGAAGATTTTTGAATATTGTTATGGGTATTAGTTTGGTTATTAAAACCTTTTTTTAAGCATTGCATTAATAATTAACCTCCAATTCTAAATTATGCAATACCAATACCTCACAATGCCATGCTACCATGATTGCCTCAAAAAAGCAAATCATTTTGCCTTTAAATTTCTTAAATGACATAAGTATCCCTCCTTTAGTATTTCTTCAAGTTTTGTACCATTAGATTTATAAATGAATTTAATATCTAAATTTCTTTTTTTACCATCTTTATTTATTCGTTTCATAGAGCATTCACCTCTATAAAACCTATTCTTAAAAAAAGGAAATAATGAATATCTTTATTAGACATTTTTATTTCCTTTCTCTAAAGTTAAATCTTTTTCTAAAGGATTCTTCAAATGTATTTCAATAGTAGATTTAGTATTTTTGCCATTATCTATTTCTAAATGAAATACTTCCTTATTTATTTTGCCTTTAATAAAAGTTAATTCTTTTGTATTAAGTGGATTAGATAGTTCAAAACTTGCATAAGTTCTATTATTATTTTCTTTAAATTCAAATAATGATATTTTATCTTTAAGTTGATCTTGTACTATTTCAACTATATTTTTTAATTTTGTTTTTTCTTCTTCTTTAAATCTATCATATTCTGATAATTCTTCTGGTGTTAGTATAGATATATAGACACAAAAAACTTTAGTAATGGTATACTAGG
>CAOJDP010000093.1 GCA_948433085.1 uncultured Caryophanales bacterium | reverse complement strand
AGCATGACGAACCTGAATTCAAAGTATCCGATGGATATGGTATACCAACAGGCATTATGGGATTCAGTGATGTCCAAGTAACGGATAGTGCCATTTATGCAGTGTTTCATGGAACGCCCTTTAAGGAGATAGCGAGACAAAGCGGAAAGCTTCCTGACGGAGGAAAATACATTTATGTATTTAGTTTGAAAGGAGAACCGATGTGTAAATATGTACTCGACCATTATATATATGGTATTTGGGTAGATGAAGCTACTAAAACAATAATGGCGACAGATGTAAATAGCGATCAGCCAATACTAAAATTTAACTTTGGTAGCGTATGAGAGAATTAACATGATTAAAGGAGCAGAATGATGCGTTTGTTCATCTTGGCGGATTTGCTTACATATCATCTGCTCCTTAACCCCTAAAAAGAAAGGAGGTTATTTAGATACAAACATAAGAATAAAAAATTAATGTAGCAAACTATTGCTATTCTGTTGAAATGATAGATATAGAAGAGAAACGAAAAGTACAAATTAAAAAAACTACAAAATGAAAAAGAAACTAATGGGGCTTATAGCCGTTGTTGCTATTGCTACTGTTGCAGGATATAATGTATGTGCTTCACAAAACAATATGAAGTTATCGGACTTAACTTTGGCTAACGTGGAAGCATTGGCTGCCAGTCCGGAAGTTGATATTCCATATATTTGTGTAGGTGAAACGAAGGCTTGCTACGATCCCTATTATCATGAAGTATTTGAGGGATATAGATGGAGGTAGAATTCCATTATATGGATAAGTATTCATTAATATTGAAAACTGTAATGAATAACTAACAGTAATTAGAATCATAGTTGGATCGTTTTCTCAAAAATGGTGCGACTATGTTTCTTTTAAAAATTGATATAGATATGATAGATACAAAGAATAAAATGCCACTATTAGGGGGAATATTGATATTTCTTCTATTATCTTGTCGTTCAAGTAACCAGGAAACTATTCGGGTGGAGAATATCATCTGCCAACCTATTGTTTGTGAGGATAATTATATAATAGGAGGTCCTAGAGAGATGGCATTATCAGACTCAATTTTAACGGTTATGGATGCTAAGTCTGATTCCATGTTGCTTTTTTTTAATGTAAAATCTGGAAAATATTTAGGAAAGGCTGGTATACGTGGGCAAGG
This sequence comes from uncultured Caryophanales bacterium, assembly GCA_948433085.1. GTDB lineage: Bacteria > Bacillota_I > Bacilli_A > RF39 > UBA660 > UBA5026. The sequence continues at coordinate 1,967 of CAOJDP010000093.1, read as the reverse complement.
ACCTTCTGAATTTACTGTACTTTCTTCTTTAGAATCGCACGGTGGAGGTTCTTTTTCATTTTACGATATTAATAAAAAAACGTTTTATTATACTAATTCAGTAATGGGTGATGGTGTGCAATTTATCCCCGCTTTTCGTGTTGATAGTGGATTGCCACTTGAGGTTCATCCTATGGCTAACGGAAAGTTTATAGCTCCTGGTATTTATGAAGAATATAGGTATTGTGTGCTGGATTCAAGTGGGCAGGTACATAATACATTTGGAGAATGGCCTTACAGGGATGAGGATGAAAAGAAAGTGTCTGGCATTGTTCGTTCACAGGCTTATATGTTTGGTATAGCGCCTTCTCCTTCTAAAACGAAATTTATCGCTTCTCTTTTGTCTGCGGATATACTGTCTTTCTACCAATTAGAAAACGATTCGGTGCATTTGCTAAAAGAGACTATTCTCACTTATCCAGACTATGAGTATAGAAATAGTCCGACAGTTTATTCAGGGGCTTCTAAGGATTCACCAATAAATTATTTATGTGCTACTTGTTCGGAAAACTATGTATATGTACTATATTCTGGAAAAAACTTTCGTCAAGATGCTTTGGCTTCATTTTCGGGAAATGTGATATATGTGTATACATGGAATGGTAATAAAATAGCAATGCTCAAGAGTGATAAAATGTTAGGGAAAATATGTTTGGCAGAAGACGGAAAAACAATGTATGCTATTGCTTACGATTTAGATCCGATTCTTGTGCAATTTCCATTGCCACAGTGGGAATAGCTAAATTAATGTCGAAGAGGGCAATGAAACTTATAAATATTAATCCAAAGGTTATATTATGAGGGAAATTTTATACATTTTGCTTCTAACTGTTTGTTGGAGTTGTGCACAAAATTCAAAGACTGAAGTATATCAAAATAAACGTGCAAATATTTTGGATGTTCAAGATAGAGTGAAAGAAATTGCAATTAATGATGTTTTAATAGGTCCAATAAGCCCATTATGTATAGTCGGTGAGTATTTAATAATAGGTGATGTTAAATCACAAGATAATTTGATTCATATATTTAATAAGAATGATTTTAGCTATTTGACAAGTGTACTGAGTAGAGGTGAAGGTCCTGATGAAATAACTAATATGGGATATATTGGAACAGATGGAATGAGTCACATATTTTGTATATCGGATCATGGTAAACAAAAGATATTTGCTTATGATATAGATTGTATTCTTTCAGATTCATTGTATAAGCCAACCGTAAAAGCGAAAATGGCAGAAAGATCATTTCCTAATAAATATAAATCTATAAATGATTCTTTATATCTTGCTTTAATAATAAAACCAACAGGAAATTCAGGTTATAATGAAAATATAACTAAATGGAATATGAAAACCGGAGAAATGGATAATATGCTTTATGAACATCCTGATATAAAGAAGAAACGTGTTGATTTTGATTTATCAATAAAGGGTGGATGCTATGTAGAATGCTATTTGTATCATGATTTAATGACGATTTGTGATCTCAACGGAAATTTAAGATACAATATATACGGTCCGGAATGGGATAAATCAACAAATAGAGTTAGTTTTTATGGTGGAGTAGCCTATTGTAAAGATAAAATAGTTGCGCTTTATTCAGGTAAGGAGACTTTTTATAATAGTGGCTCTGGTGGAATGAAAGTAGATCGTCCGACTAAATTTTTAGTTTTTGATATGAATGGTAATTACATTCAGACTATAGAAACTAAATGTCAAATATTAAATTTTTGTTATGATGAAAAGAATAACCGAATCATAATGAGTTTAGATGATGATATGCAATTTGCTTATTTGGATTTAAGTGGTCTTATTTAGTAGCGTTTTGATTATTATCTTTAAATCGTAAATAAAATATGAACCTGATTGGTATAGTAACCATTCTATTTTCCGCCTTGACACGCATCGCAACCCAGCATATCTTTGCGG
>CAOJDP010000092.1 GCA_948433085.1 uncultured Caryophanales bacterium | reverse complement strand
TTTTTAGGAGGAGGTGAAATTATGAAAACATAGAAGAGATAGGGTGCTATAATAAAATAAAAATTATGGAGGAAATATATTGGAGAAAAAAATACCGAGTTATCACACTTTAGTAAAGGATGCTTTGACTTGCTTATTATCAATAGGCGGTACGGCGACAAATAAAGAAATATTAGAGGCAGTAATGCAAAAATTGGATGTAAATGGGATACTGAGAGAAAAACTTAATTATAACTTGGGATGGGCTAAGGTTTACGCAAAAAAATATGGATTGATTAGTAGTGAAGCAGGACGATCTATTTGGAAGATCAACAAAGAATTTAGTAATATTAAGATAACAGATGTGGATATGATAGTAAAACAGAAAAAGAAGTTATATTATAGTAACAGATAAAAGATTATTCGATGAGAATAAAGCAGATTAGAACTTTTGCTTTATTCTCCAATACAAATAGATATAGGAAAGGCTTAAAATATGAACAATACAAGTTATTGGATATGTGATAAATGTGGTAAGAAAATAGAATCTGCAAAAGACGGTTGGGTGGAATGGTTGATTCCGATAAAGAATAATGTGCCTGAAACACATAATAAAGGAATAAGAATTGTTCATGCTACAAATTGTATATATACGGATCGTGAATGCGATACAGAAGATGCAATTCCTGGCGATGATAGTTTGGAAAATTTTTGTGGACCGGATGGGTTAATGGACTTATTGCAATTTATAAGTGATGATATGTTTGAAAATAAAGAGGAAGTTTTAGAAATTATTAAGCGTATTCATATACCTGGATATGAATACGCCAAAAACTATATAGGTGAGGCAATAAGTGAAGGGATCTACGAACCCAACACAAAAGAAAGCTATTGTAGTCAGGCAGATATTGAAAAAATTATTAAATTTTTCAATAAGCATTAAGAAAGAGCAAGAGCGGGCAAAATCAAGTTTACCTGCTCTTACCCTTTCAGATACAAAGGGAGATGATACAATCACTTCTTTAATTCTAAATTCACTTTCGGAGGAGGAGCTTGTGTATCAAAAGTGCCTTTTTTCAAGCCTAATAGATTTTCCAGCTCATCAGGATAAATGGTGAGACCATAGTCGGATGATAGTTCGTCTAAGAACTCATTTGGGGTTACAACATTCTGGTTTAAAAGAATATTGACAGCTTCACGCAAAAGGGAGGGTTTAGCAGTGACCAATTTATCATCTAATGGTTCAATTTTTTTTATACCCTGTTTTTGCATGTTACGCATTAAGCGCTGATATTCATCGCTGCTGATGAGACCAAGATTAAATGAGCGTCGTATCATAGCAGAGATAGAAACCTTCCAGCGCTTTTTCATTTCAACATAGTAAGCTAAATTACCTGCATATTTTCCTATATCGGCAATAAATTCATCTCTGGGAAGTAGAAAAGCAGAAGCAAAACTATGTGCTTCCTGCTCTAATTCCTTAAAATCTTCTTTTTCAATATTTTCAATACTTTGATCCCAATCATGTAATAAAATGTGTCCTAGTTCATGTGCTATATCAAAATGGATTCTTGCTGCAGTACATTTATTTCTGGAGTATCCAACCAAAAAAGTTTCTCTATTATTTGTATAGACCTTGTGGCTAAATGCGTCTACATCTCCAGATGATGAATCAAAATCAATAACAATAAGACCGTTAGACTCCGCTTTATATACCAGATTATCAATGGGTTTACGACCTAGTCCCCAACAGTCCCGAAGGGCAGAAGCAATATCTTCAATGTCGGCATCTTTATCAATAACGGGTAAATTTGTGGGCTGAAAAGTGAGGTATTCACTCAAATACTCATATATAATTTTAATTAACTGTAATTTAGCCTCTTGCTCTTTATGATAGCGTTTACCTGTGGTTAATAAAGAACGAAAATAAGTAGGACTATCTTTAATTTCAATGGGACAGTTTTCTAAAAAAAACTTAACAGGAAAATGTAATTCGTTGCTAATTTTTTGGAGTGTAGCAATTTCGGGGTTAGTCAGTTTGTTGTTTTCATACATAGAAATTGTTTGACGATTAACACCTATATTTTCAGCAAGCTCTTTTGCGCCAATACCACGGTATACTCTTGCCATTTCCAAGCGGCTACCATTGAATTGCCTGTCCGGTATGACTTTTTGAAAGTCGATAATTTTATTCATAGGTTTACTCCCTTGACTTAATTATTGTGGCTTTGCTTTTTGTCGTTATCAGCAGACTTCTTTTCTGCATTCTTTTCGCTCTGCCCAATTTTTCTTTTCGCTTTTTCTGTTAAGTCCAAGTTTGAAAGCATAGACGGAAGCGATTCTTCTGGCTCAACCTTTTCGGTAATAATTGAATCATTATGCTTGATATATTGACTCCAATTCTCTTGGTGTACTATATTAAAATTGCTGTCTAATATACAACAACGCATAGAAACCAATTCGTCGTTGAGATCATCAAATAAAATTACGGCAAAGCGTTTTATTAAATCTTTTTCTAAACTTATATCAGAAAGAATACTGGAAATTACTTTACTCACTTCCACCGGCAGAGTATCATTTTCAACAAAAGAAATCTGTTGGAAATCTTCTATACCCATATTGAAGGTTTTTACTAACTCCTCCATATAATGATCCTTAGTACGCTTTTTGCGTGTTTTAAGAATATTGTTAAAACGGTATTCTTTCATAAGCAAATAGAGATTGCCTTCAACAGTATCAAATAAAGGGAGAATTTTCCATCCAGGTACTTTGGCAAATTCGGCCATAATATGGCTGCCAACTAAATTTTGACGTATATTGCGATGAAGTAAATCCCATTTGAGATCCTTTTTGCTGTTAGAATATCTTATATCTATATTTTCTTTTTGCAGGATTTGTTTTGTATCATCACCGAGACCGGACGATACACCGTCAATAATAGAAATTATTTCTTTAGTAGGAATAAAGTTAAAATCTTTTAACAATGTAAGTCCCTCCTATTTTGTTATCTCACATATAGAATAGGACAAAAAATAAAAAATGTCAACTATAAAATGGTAAAATGAGAAAAAATACAAATAGGAGGGCTTAATTTTTAAATATTCTGCTTAATAATCCGCGAAATCAATCCCACCGCCACATTCCGGTCCGAATCAATTCGCGTTACCACGAAGCTCACTTCATCCTTCTTTCC
>CAOJDP010000091.1 GCA_948433085.1 uncultured Caryophanales bacterium | reverse complement strand
TATATGCATAAATGGAAGTTACAAATATTAATCCCCCAAGAATTACAACTGAGCCTAGTTTTGGTTCGATATTACTACGGTTAGGGTTCTCACGCATTTCAATCTGTTGTTGCATGGCTGAGGCTTCTTTTGTGTATCTCTCCAACATTCTGTTATATTGTTCTTTGGTTAAATCTCCGTCCAGATATTTATCTTCAATGCTGTTGATGCGTTTTTGGACGGTAGAAAGTTCATTTTGCAGTGTTGCTGCTTCTTTTTTGCTTTCTCCTTTGCGTTCGTTTTGCAAATCCTTTAGAATTTCGTTATACAAGTCCAATACCGTTTTATTGGGCTTTAATTGGGCTGTGTATCGAGCGAACTCTTCGTTTACGTTCTCTGCTCTCATTCTTATATGTTTTTGATTGTTACAACAAAAGTAGTAGGTGTATTTGCCGCCATTGCCCGAACTTGTAGCACCAGTTAAGGCATAACCACATACGGGGCAGATTAAAAACTTCCGCAAAAATAAGTCAGGATTTATGGCTTTGGATAGTTTGGGTGTTTTCTTTCTTTTACCGTCCAGAATCTCTTGAACTTTATAGAATGTTTCTTCGTCTATAATTGCTTCATGTTCACCGTTAACATAATATTCGGGTTCTCCTTTGTATGCTGGCACACGAATTTTACCAATATAAAATTTGTTGCGTAGCATTTCAAGAAATGAACTTTCGGGTATATTATATCCTTTTCTTGCAAACTTCCTGCGGATATAACAAGGTGTTTCAATGCCTTTAGCCACTTCTTTAAACATGGCTTGTATAAATGGTGCTGTATTGGTATCTATTTCTACATGGGTTTCATGTTTGCTAATACGTACATTCTTATATCCTCTTGGTGCTTTATTAGCGCATTTTCCTTTTGCTAATGTTCCATGAATGCCGTCCATTGTGGCTTTTGACCTCTTGATGTTGTCGCATTGTGCCGAACCTATGTGTACTCCCAATAATAGGGGCCAAGTGTCAGAATTGAAGTCTAAAGGTGCTTCGATTGCATTTGGTTCAACTCCCAATTTGAGTAATTCTTTTAAGTTCTCACTGGCACTGATAATGTCTCGTGAATATCTATCCCACCGTAAGAATAGTAACTTGTTTACTTTACCTTTGTTTCTACGTATATAGTTCATTATTCCTTGTATGACAGGACGTTTCTCAAATGTTTTAGCACTCTCGTCCTCTCTGTATGGGATATCGTCAATGATGTTATATCCCATTTGGTTACAATACTTCCGTAGGCGTTCTTCTTGTACGTCTAAGCTGGCTCCTAATGTTTGTTCATCTGAACTTACTCTACAATATATTATCACATTTGCATTCATAATTCTTGTTTTCTAGTTAATGCTATTTTTTTCATTCTCTATCTGCAATTCTGCTAATAGGTATAGATATTGTCTCACTATTTTTACTTGTTCATTATCGTATTTTTCTTTACATTTATTGAGTATCATTGCGCATTGTTCCAATGGTATCATTAGATACTGGTATTATTGTGTTGCAATGTATGATGCAACTTATTCTTACACATTCAATCAATCCACAAGACAAGGAAGTGCCTAGGCATGAATGTGCTTCTTGCCCCATATATCATTATTTGAAGTAAAAGATATTTTTTTTAAATGAATTGATGTACCAACATTGCAAATATACGACCTATAGATATAATTACCACTTTTGATGTGTAAATTATGTTAATTGGGTTAATTTTCGCAAGGTGTTGATACTTGTTCCCGTCAGTTTTGAGGTATTTCGGAGTGAATACCCTCTTTTCAGTAGTCTTAATTCCTCTGCATACTCTTCCCTCATAGCCTCATCACTTTTCGTATATCCGATTCTTCGTCCTACCTTACCACCATTGTTACGGAAGTTCTGGTAACCACTTGCAACACGTTCTCTAATAGTCTTGCGTTCCATTCGTGCTACTTCGGCAAGTATAGTGATAAGAAACTGGCTCATAGGGTTGATTTCTCCCTCTGGAGTAAGCGTTTCAATATTATAGTTTTGGATGAATACTGATACTTTATTCTGATTTAATATTTCTATGGCTTGTAATACTTGTAGGGTATCACGTCCAAGTCTGGATAGTTCGGTTACTATTACTTTGTCTATATTGTGGGAGTTGATGTAGTCAATCATATTCATCAGCTCTGTACGTTCTGTGTTCTTTTTCGCTCCAGATACTTTTTCTGCAAATACAGCCTCAACCGTCCAGTTGTTTGCTGAGGCTAATGCTTGCAAATCATTAATTTGGCGTTCATAGTCTTGTGTGCCATTAGTACTGGAAACTCTTGCGAAGATAACTACTTTTTTCATGGTGTTACTTGTTTATGGTGCAAAGATAGTGATGTATATTTAATATAAATCATTTATGGTGTTAAATAAGGCTAGAAATATGGTAAATATTAAATATTTATCATTTCTTTGTCAGATAAAAAATAGATAAAATGAAAAATAAGCAAGAAAGGACGGTTGTCCATGTAGAAATATCTGGACTTCATTTCTACTTTGGCTCTTTAACTGCCGTTTATACCAGATTTACATCAGAGCAACTTGGTGTAGCATTAGGGACATTACGGAATTACCGAGTAACGAGTGATAAATCGTATCAAAACAGTAAATGTATTATCCGAAAAGGGATTTTGGTAACAGTACAAAAATCAACGGTCTAAGCATTATTGTTTAATGAGAATTAACTATCTTTGCAGTGTAATCATAAAAAGAATAAGCCTATGGCATAAAACAGATAAAAGACATATAAAATAAAAAAGCGTTAGCTTGTATTCTTGCTTTTCAGAAAATCGCCAATTTAATGAAGCAACCAAGAGTAAAAGTTGATGCTCACGCTTATGGCGTGGGCTTTTACTTGTTTATGGTTGCATGGTGTTTGGCGATACCTCTGAAAGCGTAGACAAAGTTTAGTCCACGCTTTTTATTTGTCTATACTACAGAAACTTGGATTGAAAGAAGAATATTACTAACAAAAAACGAATTTGAATGATTACAGTTTCATATAAAGATTTTATTTCTAATAGTGGAAATATTCAATTAGAGAAGACGGAAGATAAGCTACACAGTCTGTTTCTGGTAGATAGCAAAATTAAATTGGAAGAAATGGATAGAGTTTATACTATTGAAAATATAGAAGACCTCATTAGTGTCCCATAAAAAATAGGGACTAGTTAAACATTAAATAAATTTGGCCC
>CAOJDP010000090.1 GCA_948433085.1 uncultured Caryophanales bacterium | reverse complement strand
GGTGTCCTTGAATACAGCGTAGAATCTGTTATTGATCAATTCTATTTTGCCCAAAGAGCGCATACACGTCGCGGTAATTTTGGAAGATGTATAAACCATGCGCTTTTTTGTTTTTCTCCCGAAGGTGAATATGCAATAGCCAAAAATGATATGGATGTTGATCAGATTGCCCGCCAAATGGCAAGAGACATCTTTGAACAGGATCATTGCCAGGTTGTTTATGGCATCCATGCACCAGACAACGCGGAACCCCATTTACATATCCACTTTGCCATCAACGCTGTCAATTATCGTACCGGCGGCAAGCGCCGTGAAAATAAGACGCAGACAAGGGACAGAAATCAGCGGCTTAATGCTATAATTTCCAATGAACTTTCTGAAAAATATAGAAAACTTACAGTTTTAGAACCAGAATAGAACCACAGGCGAAAGTAAACGCCGAGAAATCCGCTGTTTATGCGGTTTCCCGGCGTTTCATCGTCTACTCGAACTCCTCGGCGGATAGCTTGAACTGACTATCTTTCTCTTATTTTTCAAGCATTTATTATCCGTATTATTTAAAAATTGCTCTCGTTTTTGTGCCAGTCAAAATTTTTAGAGCCAAAATAGAGCCACCTTATTTCATCCAATAATTCGGCATTAGTGCATATACAGCAATATAAAATATGAAGTGGCTCTCCCTTCTTCATCTTTCACAAATAAAATCATAATTCTTCTAATATTGTTGATACTCTTTTCTTTCTATTTACATTTGAATCATCATACTTCTGTAAAATTTGTAATGCAAATTCCACTTGACACTGAAACCACTGTAAATGATTTAGTAACTCTTCCTCTGATAAAACCAATAATATATCATTAAAGCTAAATTCCCTTAACCTAATGTCATTATTATCAATTTTATTATTAGAAACAAAGTATATTTTTACTTTTTCATATACAGCTTTCTCCGCATCATTGTCACTATTACCATATGGAAATTTATTTAATTTATTATTTAACATTAACCCGTAACACAAATATTTGTTTTTTATTGTCAAAGATGTAGAATAAATATCTTTCTTTTCACTAGTTCTTCTTCGATTAAATCTCACTCCTCCAAAAAGATTATTCAAAAATTCCAAAGAATATCCATATTGTGTATAAAGCTTTTGTATTTCCTTCAAAATTGGGCATAATATTATTTTATTAACCTTCTCGCTTTGTAAATCAAATAGCATTAGAAAATATGAATCAGAAAAAATGGACTCTGACTCTTTTATCCAATTTAATAATAATTTGCTTTGGATATCATCCACTAACTTACATGTATACCAAGCAGCAAAATATTCCTGAAAAGAACGATGTGAAAAATGATATACTACACCTTCCTTAATCAACATACAAACTGATTGCGTGAGGTCTTCTTGAAAATCTTCAACAGAAAAATTAAATCTATCGAATTTTTGTTTTGCTGTCTGTATATATGATCTCAATCTTGCTTCCGAAAATTGGAATTCTCCATTAAAATAAGACTTAAAACATATATAAGAGAAAATAAGTTTAAAATCCTCACACCCCAATCCACTTCTAATATCCCTAACATAAGAATCCTTAGTTGCATCATGCACATTAAACAATGTCACAAATGCTTCCTCATAAAAATCATTTAGCCTTTCTGGAATTGAAGCATGCTTTTGAAATGTCAAGAGCATAATATTCAGCAGCAATGGATTAGATGCAAAAGACTCGTATTTTTCATATAATGAATTATCCAACTCTTTATAAAATGTTTCTTTAGCAACTTCGTCAAATTCAATTTTCTTTATCAAATCTAATGCCTGTTTCTTATTAAGTTTTAATGTTTCCACTTCACAAAAATCATTCCATCCTATAAACTCCTCGGAAGGTCTTGATGACAAAAAGTATCTATTATCATTATATTTTTCTGCTAAAGCCTTTATTTCACTTGTAACCTTTTCCGCTTTATCTCTATTAACTTCATCATATCCATCCAAAAAAATTATATAGCCACCTTCTTCCATGCTATATTCAAAATATTCTTTACTCAAATCAAATCCATTATCACATAAAGATTTATAAATTGTATCAAAAATAGATATCTCTCGAACATCACAAATATTAAAACTCCTTAGTTCAATCAAAACCGGTATTAACCCAGTTTCCTCAATTGTATTAAGAAACAAATGTTTAAATAAAATAGATTTTCCAATACCACCTGTTCCTGTTACAATAATTTTATTTCCCAAAACAAATAAATTATTAATGTTTTCTGTATTAATAGTCTTCCCATTGTATGATACACCTATACATTCATAAAAGGAGTATAATTCCTTGGGAGCACGCCTATAAATAATTGTTTTAATTTTACTATTCTTCTGTTTTGTATTTATTAAATATCGCTCATAAGCCGTTTTATATCTTATAGAATCTTTTGCATCTAAATCTTTAAAAAACTTCTTAATTCTATCCCATGCTCCTTTAATTGAATCTTCAACAATATTTGTCGCAACACCAGTTAATAATTCTTGATTGTTAATAATATCCATAATAATTTCTCCCTTGTATTTTATATAAATCAAGCATATTCTTATAAACACTATGCTACTTCGATATACTATTTACCCCTATGCTTTTCTTTCCTTTTCTGCTGTTTCAGCTCAAATTGCCGCTGTTTTTCCGTCTCCCGCTGTTCCCGGCTTACAGTCTTACGTTCAGTCTTCAACTGCTCCTGCTGTAATTTTAAAGCCTGTTGCGATTTTGTTCCAATCCCAGTATTCTGTACCAGTTTCCGCACTTCACGTTGTACTCGTTTAGGATTGCGGCCCGTTTCTTTTACATCAGTTGCCACAGTCGGACTAAATTGCACTCGATAGTAATTTTTCAGAACAAAATCATAAATCTCATAGTCTTTTGGTTCTGCGCCAAACGTAACCTTACACACAGATAGCTTTCCATCTGATACACGTTCAAACACTCCCACCCAAAACGGTTCTTCAAAAAATACTGTCAATTTTCCCGATACTTTGTCCATGACAATTCCTCCTTAAAATAATTGTAATGAACAAAGAATGGACGACCCTAAGGAGGGAGGGCTACTTACACCAAATCGGTGCGACTGGACTACCTACCAGTTCTGCAAGATTACCTTGCGTTGTGTTTTTATCTTTGTCTCTATATGTTACCACATAAACGCCCATTTTTCCACAAAAATATGGCAATCCGCCTACAACTGCAAACTGCCATGTTATCATTTCCCTTATCTGCTTTAAGTTACATGGTGCTAGCACCATGTGATAACT
>CAOJDP010000089.1 GCA_948433085.1 uncultured Caryophanales bacterium | reverse complement strand
GAAGTAAGTAGAGGTTTAAAAATTGGGTTATTCCATTCCTTTAATTCTAAAATGGCTTTGACCTCAACAGGATTACTATTCCAAATATTGGAAGTAAGTAGAGGTTTAAAAATTGGGTTATTCCATTCCTTTAATTCTAAAATGGCTTTGACCTCAACAGGATTACTATTCCAAATATTGGAAGTAAGTAGAGGTTTAAAAATTGGGTTATTCCATTCCTTTAATTCTAAAATGGCTTTGACCTCAACAGGATTACTATTCCAAATATTGGAAGTAAGTAGAGGTTTAAAAATTGGGTTATTCCATTCCTTTAATTCTAAAATGGCTTTGACCTCAACAGGATTACTATTCCAAATATTGGAAGTAAGTAGAGGTTTAAAAATTGGGTTACTCCATTCTTCTAATTCTAGAATATCCAAAACAGTTTTATAGGATCTTAAATATAACATATCACATATTAAATGTTCTAACTTAAGTTTTTTCAAAAGTTTATTTATCAAAGTTATTTCGTCTGGAAACATATTTTTCATTCCTTCCTTTGGGCGCCTATTATACATCAAAAATAAATATTGTGCAATAATCATTATAATGGAGATAGTGTAAAATGGCATGGGAATGGAGTACAAAAACCTTTGTTAAATGTAGTTATAGTAAAAGAATTAAGAATATATTTCATATGATTAGTCTAGCAATTTTATATAAGAATTATATAAAAATATTTGTTGTAGGACTAGACTTATATATAAACATTAAAACAAATTTAAAAAAATCATTTTCTATAGTATAATGTTTATGTGAGGTGAAGCATATGGGAAAAATACTCATTGTGGAAGATGATGAATCAATTCGCTTAGGACTGAAGTATTATCTAGAACAAGAACTGTTTGAAACTGTTTTGGCATCTACTAAAAAAGAAGCAGAAGTTATGTTTACATCTGATATTATGTTGGTATTGTTGGATATTAATTTGCCTGATGGAAGTGGTTTTGATCTTTTAAAAACATTTAAACAACTCCGAGATGTTCCAATTATTTTCTTAACAGCTAATGATTTAGAAGTATCCATTGTAATGGGCTTAGATATGGGAGCAGATGACTACATTACAAAACCATTCAAAGCAAGAGAACTTGTATCTAGAATCAAAACAGTTTTAAGAAGAACGTTGAATAACCAAGAAATGAGTACAATTCATATTCAAGATATTACAATTGATTTGAAACAAGCGAAAGTGTTTAAAGATGGAATTGATGTTATGCTGACTGCTTTAGAATATAAAATACTACTGATACTAGCTTTAAATCCAGGAACTGTATTTAGTCGAGAAAAAATTTTAGCAGACATATGGGATGTCAATGAAGATTATGTAAATGATAATACATTAACTGTTTATATTAAAAGAATTCGTGAAAAAATAGAAGATAATTTAAGTGAGCCTAAGATTATAGAAACGATAAGAGGAGTAGGCTATAAAATAGGAAACATACATGAAAACTAAAAATTTCAAAAAAACATTTATTTTTTTTACCATTTTAACACTTCTATTTATAGCAATAATTTATTTAATGAGTATACAGATTCACAATCATTATAAACAAGAATTTCTTCAGCAACAGCAAAATATGATTGGTGAAATTTTAGAAAAATATCCTGAATTTGAAGAAGAATTAATTACTATTTTATTAAAAGAACAAAAATCAAACAATAGAGGAAAACAGTTTTTTGAAACTTATGGCATTGATTTAGAAAGCTATGAAAATGTAGGATTTATTTTTTCGTTGAAGTATGATATGATTGAAAAAATATTTATCCTATTTTTGGGGATAGTAATCCTTTTTGGCTATTTATTCTATCAATATTTTAAAAAAGAACAAAAAGAAATTCAACAAATTACAAATTATTTAAATCATATATTGAGTGGAGATTATTCATTAGAAATTCGTGAATATGATGAAGGAGAAATAAGTACTTTAAAAAACGATATTTATAAAATTATCATGTTATTAAGAGAACAAGATGCTTATTCTAAAAATGAAAAAAAACATTTAGAAAGCGTGTTATCCGATATTTCGCACCAATTAAAAACACCATTGACTAGTATGTATGTTATTAATGATATTTTAGAAAACGATGAGATAGATACAATAAAAAAGAAAGAGATGTTACATAAGAACAAAAATCAATTAGAACGAATTGAATGGTTAGTATCCTCTTTACTTAAATTATCTAGATTAGATAGTGGTGTAGTAATTATGAAACCACAGAAAATAAATGTACGTAAATTATTGAATCAAGCTTTAGAACCTATGCAAATACCAATTGAATTAAAAAGTCAGTCTATTGAAATAATTGGAGATGAAAATTTATGCATAGAGGTGGATGCATCATGGACTGTAGAAGCATTTGTCAATCTTATAAAAAATGCATATGAACATACTCCAAGTCAAGGAAACATAAAAATTGTTTATGAGGCTAATCCGATTTATGTGGAATTTCAAATTGAAGATAGTGGCGAAGGAATTGAAAAAGAAGATTTACCACATATTTTTGAACGTTTTTATAAAGGTGTTTCAAGTAATAAAGATAGTATCGGTATTGGATTAAATATGGCATCGACTATTATTCAAAAACAAAATGGTATAATTACTGTAAAAAGTACTAGGAATAAAGGGACTATTTTTACCATAAGATTTTATAAAAATGTTATTTAACATATAGATAATAGAATGTTAAATTAGTAAATATAAAATAGAGAAGAGAGATTAAAAATGAACCAATTATATCATAATGTATTTCTACAACAAGAAAAAATATCGGGATTAGAAATAGAGCTACAGAATATTGGACAAGAGTTGTTGATGACAATGGAGAATGTTCCTTCTAATATAGCTTGTGAAGATTCTAAAAAACAGGTATCTTCTTCTGGTCAAATGCGTGCACATTATAAAGGAACTATTTTTTCTTTTTTTCTCAGTTTCCTTTGTTCCTTACCAATCATACCTTGTGTATCAAAACTAGTCATGTATTCTATTACAGCAATTTGTCTTATTACTACAAACAGTCTAATAGCTACATATTATCATCGAAAAAGAATGTTAAAAACACCAATCTTTAAAGAAGATTGGAATGAAGAATATATGAATTTGAAAACATTATATAAACAAATTACAAACGAACTTTCATGCGCAAAAGCACAATTAGAAAGTTTAAAAAGACAAATCGTTATGGATTATATAAAGCAAAATCCCGAAAAAATAGAAGCGTTGATTGAGCAAAAAGTATTAGAGGCGCAAATGGAACAATATTATTTAAATTTTTCTACTTCTATGAGACAGGGAGAAAAAAATTACATAAAGCAATTATGAACTTACAATTTTAATGGTTTAAAGAAATATCGTAATATATAGATAAAAATAGACTTCTTTTGTAATTGAATTAAAGATAAAAAAGTAAACGAAGGATCAATTTTGCTTTATTTGGAAGTAGGACAATTTTTATATAAACTTATCTAATATGTAGCAATCAAATTACAATCCTGATACAATATCTATTTTCAATTAACAAGGAATGAAAGTTGCACAGGATAAAATTATAAATTAGAAATAAAAAGTCGAATAAGCATTGAAAAATAAG
>CAOJDP010000088.1 GCA_948433085.1 uncultured Caryophanales bacterium | reverse complement strand
GTGCTCTACCAACGGGTGCGGTCGCACACCGAAAACCATCATATATATTTATCTTATTTTTACTCATTAATAAGCTTATAAATCGGCTGATTTTATAATAATTTTTCTATGTTTTTCTCTACACGAACCTATATCTTTGACACATTTATTTTATATGCCTCCATATCTTTCTTTTATGATTTCTCCTATTCGTTTTGTTTCTCTAATATTTCTTCCCGTAGTTTTAACTATAACACCATATTTTTGATCCGTCCAAGGTAAAACAATCTCAATCAATCCATCGTCACGTATCTTTCTAATAAATTTGCGCTCTGAAGGATTAAAAGGTAAAGAATTAACCACCCCAATCACATAAGGACATCTGATTAAACGCTTTGAAAACTCAGTTAAAACATCCATTCCATGATCATGTCTTAAAGAAATCCTTTTATCTTCTACTTGTAAATCAGTTTCTATTAATTCTGGCTCTTCATTTAATAGTAACTGAGAAATATGTATGACAACATGTCCTTCCGTGCATATATTTCTAACAGCCTTTATATCATTATCTTTCATTAAATGTATAAAGGCTGTATTCCACTTCGTTTCATATATGCTTAAACCAGCAGAATTCAATATATGCGCTAATGCTAATCCTATGCATGGTCTATCATCCAAAAGCCATTCATGACTAAAATACTCATCCTGTATTTGTTCCACAGCCATTGACTCATATGGAGGCCTAAAAAAGGAAAAATAAAAATTCCTAATATTTAATGAATCTGGCATATTTTGAAGCAACTGAAATAATTTTAAATTATCCACAGAATCAATTCTACATGTTGTTATATTATATTGACGCAATGAACGATAAACTTTGATAAGTTCTAATATAGAAACATTATCTATGTTTTCTTTGCCAGTTAACGACAACTCATTAAAAAACAACTCCAATCTTATCTATTCCTCCTCATACATCCCACATCTGCATAGTAAACACGTCTATAACAGATACTTAACCCCAATTTAACTGCTATTGAAATCTATATTAATTCAGTCATTAGAATTCCCCATTCATCCAATAATCCCAAAGGATACTCGCTTAAATTTCCTTTACTGTCAATATAAATATTATCTACCTTCGTTTCCTGCTCTTTATTCTTTGAAAAAAAGGAAATTCCAACTTTTCTGTTATTAATTTGTTTCTTTTTTATAGCAACTCTTATCCCATTTATCACATGATCACTATGTGATTCACAAATAATCTGACATCCATGTTCTGCTGCTAATGCTATTAAATTGGCTATCATAGTCTGCCCCTTAGGATGGAGATGTGATTCAGGATTCTCAATCAGCAACAAGCTATCTCGATTAGAAATAAGCAGTTCTACGATAAGCGGTAACACATAGGGTATCCCGAAACCAACATTAACAGGTAAAAAAGAATCTGAAACCAATCGATCACCGCTATAACTAATGACCAACTTTGCTTTTTCAATAGAGGGTAATAACTCTGCTGATATTCTTATTCCCGGCGATATTTCTGCCATCCATGCTGATACCTGGTCAATCAGGCGATTTGTTTTTCCACTCTGTAAGCACATTTCTTCAGGTACTCGTAATTTTTCCCCCTCAAGTGCCAGAAAAGGAACTACAAATTCTCCTGCCGTACCCAATTTTACAGCTCCATTCCTTTTCCAATTCTCAATACTGTATTGCTTTCTCGGACCTATATGTTCTGCCCCTAAATAAGAAAACTGTTCAGAAAACAAAGAAACTGCATAACTATCATCTGTTTTTGTCCCAACTCGCATTAGTTGATCACTGTCTGGATCATCCAATCTATATTTGTAACAGCAATCAAACTTTATATTATTACTAAACTGAATATAAAATCTTATATTATCAGAAACTCCACTTTGACAAAAAACATCTTTACCTGTTCCCAACTGAATCATAATTCCATTGGTATACAAACAATCTAATCCCAATTTACTATTTTCCCAGAAACTCTGCCTTAGAAGTAATAATGCCTGTATCACGGACGATTTTCCCATCCCGTTCATTCCAAAAAACAAATTTAAATTCTCTAATGGTAATGATAATTTTCGTATTGATTTAAAATTCTCAATTTGCATATAATTAATCATACATTAATACCTCTTGAAAAAGTTTATGTATTGCTTTATATCTTCCCTTAACATTAATTATGGCAGCTGTTCCTCTTGTAATAATATCTACAAACTTATCATCTCTTAATAATATTATATATTTTTCAAGCAACTTATCCCTTTTTCTTAATAATTTTTCGCAATCTTCTATGTTTAGTTTAGCCAAATTAACTGCTATTGAATCATATAGAGGTTTATTGATTCTCCCATATCGTTCATTTGCATTAATTTTCCTAAAAGCCTTATCGCCAAAAATATCCGACGCATACTTCATTGCTTTTAAAAAGTCAACGCGACATTTCTCAATTGTAGATTCTGACTCAACCTGCAATCTGCTCATTACACTATTCAAATAATCTTCCAGATTACCCGAATAAGCTTTTATGCCCAGTAAATAAAAGGCTAGAAAACGATTCACAAATTCACAATCTAACATTCTGGAAGAATCTATTTTATTTCTAGTTGCTTTTACAAATTCATCAGAATGCGCCAGTTCCTTTAATAAATTAGCCGCTTGTCCTCTATAAACAGAATTTTTAATTTCTGCTGGTTCTAAAGTCAAACCTCCCGTATTGATTCTTGTAAAAATACTTGTTCTTACTTTATCTGGTGTCCCTGGCCGAATAATATAAGCTGTCAATGACTGTGCCTTTATCCTCCTCTGTATAGCAGGAGGAAGCTCTTCAAACATTTTTCCCTCATATTCTTTCAAATATTCCAAATCTGTCAGCACAAGGCGATCAGGATCTGTTTTATCAATCACCATAAATCTTTTAATAGCATACAGCCTTTGTAACCCATCTACAACTATTAATTTATCATCTTTTGTACTATCGAAATAAAACGTCGGTAATGGGATCTTAATTATCAAAGATTCTATTAACCTGCTCTGTTGTTTAGCATTCCACAAATCAGGATGTCGTTGAAAATCGGGTTCTAACAAAATATCTTCATATTTTAATTGATCAGCTATATTAGAAATTACCATAGGTTGAGAAATAATATCCACATCCTTAGGATTAAACGGTTCTACTATTTCTTCCTCATATATTTCAGAATATAACTGTTCTTCCTCTATCTCACCTAGTTTTACCTTTTTGGGGACAGACATCTGTTTCTCCTCTCACAAATTGTTATTACTAACTTTATCATTTCATCCGTTAGTATACCATATCGAAAATAAATCTACAATATTTCCGAGTAAAACATTAAAATGCAACACTATCTGATTCTTTTCTACCTCCATACTTTTTTCTAGGCTATGTATTAATCTCACACAGTTTCATTAATTAGCTAACAAAAAATGAAACCTTGTATAAACCAATACAAGGTTTCAATACATGGAAAGCCACAGCTTTACCTTCACTTTCGTACATCCCGTATATATTTTTCTTTTATAAATATTCCATGTTGCCATTTCTGCTTTATATAAGCCAGAATGAAAACTCGCCATTTCATGTAAAAAACTACTAGGCTTCTAACAAGTGTCACTATTTCATTGAACGATTGAGGCTTACCTTTTTCGGTTAACAGCATATTGCCTGTCAAAATTTCTTCTCTCTTATCGTCGGATATGCAAAACCCGCAAACACTAATGTCTACGGGCTTTTTTAAACTCCCCGAGTTGGGCTCGAACCAACAACCCC
>CAOJDP010000087.1 GCA_948433085.1 uncultured Caryophanales bacterium | reverse complement strand
ATTGGTGATTCTACTGCTATATCCCATGTTTTAAATTTTAACTAGCACAACGCGTTATATTAATAAATCTTTAAAACGATTAGAAAAAATAATAGAGAAAATAAAATGTAAATGAAAAATTTTTCACCAAGAATACCAATAGTAAATCACTGTTATTTTCTAACAGTCTGTTTTAGATACAATTTAAAGATTTCTAAACGCAAAACAATCATATGAGAAAATACCTATAAAACATAAACAACTACAAAAAAATTCCAATGCATGCCTAGAAAAAATTAAATTTATAAATAAATGCTTTATTTCAAATATATATAATCACAATATAAAAATAACAATGAAAGTGATGATTTTAAGAAGCAGATGTGTTAAAATAAAAGTAGTAAAAGAAATATAGTCTTTATGGTTTATTTTTATAATCAAAACCAATTGAAATGTATAGATAAATGAATTTACATTTTTAATTTAAACCATAATCAATAATATTTATATGGGAAATATGCAATAAATAGAATAGTTGTTGATAGAGTAACAGATGCAAGGATGTGAATAGATGAAAACAGTAATATTAAATAAAATGAAGTATGAATTAATAGAGGATTATAAAAATGGCTATGAAGAAGAGTTAGTTCAAGAAAAAGTGACAGAATATTTTAATCCCTATGATTATATTATAGGAGATTGGGCTTATGGAAAACTAAGATTAAAGGGATTTTGTGAATCAAAAAATCCTTTATATAAACCTTTAAATGCAATTGAACAAAAAGATTTTTATATTAAAAATGAGTGTGCTTATGCATGTAGGTATTTTATTTTGAAAAAAGTGACAAAATAAATATAGAATCGTTCAAATAAACCATAAGAAAGGTTTGATTGTATGAAGAAAAAGATTGTTAAGGTAAGTTTTCTTTTTATAGGGATTGTAATATCCTATTTTGCCTATTGTTACATAAGAGTAAAATTTGCAAAAATAGAGATTGTTTTGGTAGATAATTTAACATTAGAGTTTAATGAAAAGAAAAAAGTTTCTTCTTATATTGAAAGTATTAATGGGAACATAATAGATGATTTTTTTATAGATTCTACTGAATTAGGTAAAAAAGAAGTCACATTTCAGTTCATCAATCAAGATCGTATAAAATTAAAATATACCTATATAGTAGATGTGATAGATACAAAAGAGCCATTAATATGGTTAGGAAATAGTTACAGTGTTCCTGTCAATAGTAAAATCGATTTAACCAAAAAAATTTTATGTGGAGATAACTATGATCCAAAACCAAATTGCTACATTGAAGGAAATTATGATTTAAGTACAGTAGGGAGTTACCCTTTGACTTTTCAAGCAGTAGATAATAGTGGAAATAAGGAAAGCGTTTTTTTTCATTTAAATGTGTATGAACCTAATAATCATTCTAATCAGGCACCAAAGACATATACAAATTTTAGTGATATAGTAACACAATATAAAAATGAGCATACTAAAATTGGTATTGATGTATCTAGTTGGCAAGGTGAAATTGACTTTGAAGCAATTAAAAATGCTGGTGTAGAATTTATGATGATTCGTGTAGGTGGAACAAAAGGGACAAATGGTGAATATTTTTTAGACAAACAATTTGAAAGAAATATAAAAGGAGCCAATCAATATGGAATTGATGCAGGAATCTATTTTTATTCTTATTCCGATTCATTAGAAAGCGCTAGAAAGGATGCAAAATGGGTTTTACAACAAATCAAAGATTATAAAATTACGTTACCAATCGCATTTGATTGGGAGGAATGGGCTTATTTTAACGACTATAATCTAAGTTTTTTTGGTCTTACTAGTATGGCTGAGGCATTTTTAGATACTGTTTCAGAAAAGAATTATAAAGGAATGTTATATAGCAGTAAATCTTATTTAGAAAAAATTTGGCTAGAAACGGGTTATGACATTTGGCTCGCTCATTATACAAACCAAACGAATTATCAAGGATCATATAAAATGTGGCAAATGTGTGATAATGGTAAAATAGAAGGTATTAATGGAAATGTAGATATTAATGTGATGTATTTGAATTAAAAATTACATAAATGGTTGTGTCATTTAAAATAAAATGTTAGTATGACTAAAGTAGGAAATAGAAATCATAGGATAGTTTACAAAAGTAAATTTGCTATTTATAAACGGGGATGATGCATATACCAAAAATTATTTGATATGAGTTAATGCCTAATAATACAAAGATTTTTCAAAAATTATATGTTTTATAGGATGCCATGTTTGATAAATTTTAGTATAGTATACTTGTATATACCATTATTTAGATTTTCATTAAAAGGTCTTTTTTATTAGTTGTCGTTTTTTGTGGTATAATGTAGGTAGTTAAGTTTTTTTAGAAGTATTATTTTAAACTTTGTATTTAGTACTAAGGAATAATCATTTTTATGGATGCTTATGAGAAAATATTTTAACTTATATATTTTTCGCTATGTTGTGAAATTTGGGAACTACTACTGATATTGATAATAGATATTATTTTCAATGAAAAATATAGTAGTAGTCCCAAAAAGAAACATAGCGAATTTTTATTTAACACTATCATTTTTGTATATTTTGTCAAAATCTTTTCAATTTAATTTTAAATCAAGGAGAGATTTTGACAAAATCAATGTCGAACTTCCATTCAATTGGATAGAGGGGAGGCTTGAGATTATGAAAAAAAGAGTTTTTATTTTGAAAGTTCTAAATAACATTATTCTCATTTTGTTCCTTCTACTTTTATTAGTAGCCGAGATAAAGAAATAACACCCTAATTCAAGAAGAATTAAGGTGCAAACCAATTTGGTAAGCACTCAACTTTGCAAGAAGTCAAGTGTTCCATTTTTATTGTATGGAATATATCCATCTATATACATTATACTAAATTTTTTAGTTTGTGCAAGTTTCTGATTTGAAAATTTTTTGTTTATTAAAATCTAGTTTATTATAGATACTCCAAGTAATTTTGACACTTCAAAAATAGTTATAGGAATAGTTGCAACTGTTGGTGCTGGGTATATAGTATATAGAGAAATAAGAATGTTGCCTTCGCTTTTACCACCATTTTGGTGGACTATACCTATAAATGCGGCAACACCATAAGGAGGATAAATATGTTAGGAATTAGTTTTAAAATTCCAAATGAGTACGATACGATTCTATATAAAATATTAGAAAATATAGACTTAGATAAGCAAAGTATTTGTAAAATAAAAGAAGGTGAAGTACTAAACGAAAATGGTGCTTGTTTCTTTAAAGATGAAATATATAAGTGGATAGATTTTGAAACAATGATTAAAAGTAATAAACATTATCCAATATTCTTGAATTTTCAAATTTATTGTAATAGTAATTTTTCACAAGATATAAATAATTATAGTGAATTTTTAGATAGTAAATGTCAGTTAATATTGTTTATTACAGATAATGAATATGTTGAAGTTTATACAAAAAAACAAAACCACTTGAATTTAATCAACAAGAATGTGACAAAATATCATTTTGAGGATGTTAAGTATATTGATCAAAATATGGTTAGAAAAGAGTTTACAGCATATTATTAGAAGATAGTTGTATAAAATTAGAATGGTAATTGATAAAAAATTTTGCTTATGTCTAGTGAAAGTCCAGTGAAAAAAGTGATATGTTTTTTCTTGTAGAAGAAAATGAGTTTGCAAGTCCCCCTCTTTTAATGATTGAAAAGAGAAATAAAGTATAGGTCAATAATAGAAGTAGAGGAAAAAGTATGAAAAAGAAAAAAGGATTTACATTAATAGAATTACTAGTGTAATCGTAATATTAGCTATCATAGCGTTAATCGCAACCCCAATGCTACTAAAT
>CAOJDP010000086.1 GCA_948433085.1 uncultured Caryophanales bacterium | reverse complement strand
TTATCGGCTGAAGAACAGCCGATAAAATTGTCGTGGCGGAAAATAGAATGATTACATTTGTTACTTACCGATCTCCAAAATGCACACGAACCGATTTTTATAGAGATTTGCGTATCACATGAATGTGAAAAGGAAAAATTGGAATCGGGAATACGGATTATTGAGATTCCATTAAAACATGAATATGCATTGGATAGAATTATACAAAAAGGGGTAATTTGTGAAAATATAAATGCATTATTGTATAACTTCAAACATAAAGTTGGCGTAACTTTAACAGAGGGCTTAGAACTCAATAAATTTGTGTTACTAGAATCAAGACATGGGTTTTGCCCAAGCAATCGTTCGAATTGCAAAATATATACTCAAAGACACCCTTCCTCTATATTTGAGATAACCTTCGATTATCAAGCTAATCGGACTCGATGGGTAAGCCCTTTTGTTTTTGGCTGGGCAATAGCATATGAAACATATAAGAACGATAATGTTAATGTAAGAAACTGTTTCCTATGCAAATTTTATAAACAAAATATTTACTATACTGAATGGTTCTGTTGTTTATACAAGAAATTTGGTCTTGAGAAATACTGTAAATCTAACCGAGCAATTAAGTGTCAGTATTTCTCCCCCAATTTACCTCTCATAAAAGAAAACATTGAAGATTCACGCTATATATCATATAATATTTGGAAGAAAGGTATGGATGATAAAGGAATAAATCATAACAAGGAGAAGGCAGCCGAATAAGCAGTCTTCTCTTTCAATTCTCATTTTTCAGCTCTTTAAGTTTTTCAATTTCTATTTTAGCAAGGTTTATATATGGTAGCGATGAGTACAGATTAGCATACATTTTGACTTCTATATATTTGGAAAGTGCTTGTTTGTAATCTTTTCTTTTCTCATAAGATCTAGCATCTTCTATAATTTCATTGATCATTTCAATATCAAATAAGGGGCCGGGATAGCAAGGATCGGATAAATCAATCTTATTTTTTAATTCTTTCAGTCTTGTTGTTGCTATACCATTGTATAAATGATTATTGTATAACATTGCAGCTTCCAACAACTTGTAATATTGCATTTTTGCTTCTTTATATTTTTTATTTTCCATCAAGTTGTCTGCATCAATTAGTAAATTGTGCATTTCATTATTCCACATATTTGTCGCATCTATAGATTTTTTTGATTGATTGTTTTCTGTATCCTTAATCTTATTAACAACAATGTTATTATATAAAGAGTTATTATGTAGCGTTGTGGTATTTAAGAGTTTTTTATATAACACATTGGCTTCTTTGTATTTTTCTGCGTTAACTAAACTATCCGCATAGGTCAATATCTGATTTATTTCCTCATCATTGCATAAATCCACAATCACATCAAATCCATCAGAATCTTTTAAACAAAACTTGTTTTCTGAATTTTGGCAGGAAATATTTGATACGTTTTTGTCTATTGCATACTGACTGTTTTTTGTCTTATAGTCAATATTTGAATAGGAAATACCTTTTATTGCCTTATATAATTGGAGTCCAGTGAAATAATTGTTAAAAAAAAGATTTAATGATAATCCTCTGCTTGTTTCCAAAGATAATTTTCCATATTTAATAATAGGGATTTGTGGATTATAGCTATATCTTAAATCCGCTCTCCCATCATTTCTTGGGTAAAGAAACGTATAACTATCTAAAGTATAGTCATGAATATTAAAAGATTCATCTTCTTTTATTTTTACTTCTTTATATTTACAGTTTAGATTTTCATAACCAATAATAGCAAACTCTCCATTACATTTAAAGATAATACCCTTTCCGAAAAAAAATAAATCTATACATGGAGCGGTAATTGTTAATGCAGGGCAATGGCTTATATATATATTAGGCATAAATGAAATTTGCGCTTTTACTCGATTTAGCATAGAAGAATGATACACACTTTGATTATTAAAAAAAGAGGGTCTATCATCAGATAGTAAAAGCTTTGAAGAATTTAATAGTTCTTTCAAAGACAATATTTTTTCCTCAACGATTAAATTTCTCAACCCCTCTGCATTTAATGTTTCTATTTGTTTTCTGTTGCTTAAATCTTCAATGTCCGTTATTGTACGACTAATATCAGCTTCAATTTTGCTTTTCTTTCTTGGAAAAAACGTGAAGAGTTTCTTTCTTAACTTCAACTTCTCTAATTCGTTATTTTTTAATAATATAGTTTTTTTTAAAGACTGGTTCTCTTTGATTAAAGTAATTAAGTCTGCTATGATATATTTGTATTTATTATCAGTGATTGAGCGTATATTATCTATATAAATTTTACACTTCTGTGCTTTTTCGTTTTTTTTGAGGGAGACATTAGATAGAATTTGGCTATTTGTTTTCACAATACTCCTTTTTGTAGAAGTCTCTTCCAAAGCGGCAGCTATGGGAATTGCTATTACACTTGAAATTAGTTTAGTTCCAAATTTTAGAGATGATTTTCTTATAACCGAACCTCTTAATCTCCTATTCTTACCATTGTATCCCATGAGTATTACTCTGTTTATAAAAGTTAAACTTGTGTTTTTAACAAACATTAATTTATATAGCTTAAAACTATTTTCATTTGTAACGGATAATGCAATATTCGCGATTATTTTCCACATTTGCAAGCATTATTTTTATACTTACGATGGTTTCGATCGAAGCATAGTGAAAATATTCTATAAAAAAGAAATATGAGGGAAATGTATCTTCAAGTAATCCTCTTTATTTTACCCCTTCATCATCATGATATCAGCTCTCATCTCTATATATTCAGTATATTTTTCAGGATTGTTGGTATAGTCTATCACCCTGTTTATGGCTATTTCCGCTTGCTTTTGCTTTACCTTCGTATAATATCGGATAACTCCCCTACTCTTGTCTGAATGACCGAGACAATAATCTATCACTCCGTCAGGTATGCCAAGTTCAGAGGCGAATTGTGCAAAAGTTTTACGAGCAGAATAGAAACACAATGTCTGTTTAATCCCTAAGTGCTCCTTTAGTTCCCTCATGCAAAGATTGATATACTTTTGCAAATTAGAATAGGTATAAGAATACCCCAAATCCAAAAATCCCCTTTTATTTATGTACTTACTGATAATTGCTTTCGCTTCACTGTGTATAGGTATCGTTATGACTGATTTCCCTGTCCTAGCATGAACAGTCTTGATTCTTTCAAAAGAAAGTATATCCACCGACAAATCGACTGATAATAAATCTTTCAGATTGATACCGCACAAATAGAAAGAGAGTAAAAACATATCCCTACCTAAATTCAATCGTTTTCCTTCAACTTCCGTTCTTTGTATTTTCTGAAATTCTTCTATTGGAAGGTCACATTCCTTAGGTTCGGCTGTTGGTATTTTCGTGTACGCAAATGGGTGTATGTCTGTTTTAAGAACCCCAGTTTTTATCAACTCGTTTATCCGGGCTTTCAGATGTGTTAATCTCAATCCGATGTTTCCATTAGCATAACCTTTCTTTATCATCCACTTTTTAAAATGCTCTACCAATAAAGTATTAATTGCAGGAATAGGTACATCTCCTTCCGCATTAATAAACACCCGTACAGTCTCCTCGTTCATTTTGGCATAGCTTTCCCTACCCTCTTCTCTGATTTCATTTATGCGCTGTTTCCAGAACTCTAAAAACGAAATATGTGAAGGACGTTCCTTGGATATTATAATCCGTTTTATCTGAATTGCAGAAAAATAGTCTATGCATTCAATGGAATCGAATTTCTCTTTATATTGTGAAAACACAAATTCAAGCCTTCTATTCATGACGTTCGCATCCTTTCGGTAAGCGACTTTACCGTTGTCAAATTCCGCAATATCATCTAACAGAAACTCTGTTTTGATGTAGGCACGTTCTTTCTTTTGGGAGATGCCGACTAAGATGGGAAGCCTGCCAGTAACTATTCAGCGAGAACAAAGGATACGAAGAATTAGCCCGTCAGTTTAGACG
>CAOJDP010000085.1 GCA_948433085.1 uncultured Caryophanales bacterium | reverse complement strand
GACGTACAGCAATTTTTTGAAAAACAATGAGGCAAAGGGAAACGCATCTAAAAGCAATGTCATTTAGTATTAGGAAAATTCTGTTAAGTTAGCACAAAAAGCTGAACCACTATTTTTACACTTAGTAGTGGTTCAGCTTTTACCATAATATAATTGCTTCACATTAAATTTTGTACAGTTAATTATTGATTATATCCGACAGACGATAAAAAATATAATATTCTGCCTCATGTTCGTCTAACATATGTGCTTCCGTTTCCTCTATTACTTCATCATTCCCTAAATGAACTTCTGATGAACCATTTTTCTTGATATATAATATTGCTCCATCAAAATCATTAGGTATTGTAATGATATATGTTTCATCTGCCGCAAAATTATAAGTCTTAAAGGCAATATTCTCATTATAATCCCAGTCTGATTGAGAAGATGAGGTTTCCTCAATATTCGAATATCCTATTGAGTACACATTTCCATTCCATTCATAGTCTTTGGTAAATTCCGCGAAATCACTCCCTCCTCTGCCAGTATATGAACTACGGTCAGGAACAACAAGTCCTGTATAATAATCGCCAACAGAAAATTTGGGAAATGTTAAATTCCAACCATAAGACCCATTATATATATTAGTGTCTTGATACACGGTCGCTGAAAAATGTACTTGATATGGAATGGTAATATCTATATATCCTTCCATTTCCGAAGGATTACTAGTAATTTCACCGAAAGAAAATTTCGCTTTTTCTGTTTCAAGCCACATTCCTTCTATATCCACAATCTGCCCATTTTCAGTGAAATCCATAGCAAATGGCAACTCCATATCTTGCAGATTTTGAAAAGTAATATTGTTTTCGATACAATAAGGAGTTGGCAAAGGTTCTCCTTCAGTCAAGCCACATAAAGAACAGGTTTTTGGTTCTTCATAGGTAGCGTCTAACCATTCATGGCTTAAAGGTTCTCCATCCGTTACCCCACATACGTCACAGTATTTTGCTTTTTCACAAGAAGCTTCTACCCATTTATGGTCTGCAACTTCGCCCTCGGTTTCTCCACACTCGCTGCATGTTTTAGGTACCAAACAAGTAGCATCTACCCATACATGCTCATGTCCACAGCCATTCAGGCTAATTGCAAATGTGCATATTATGGGTAATAAAATCAATTTTCTTTTCATTTTAGTATCTCCCTCATTTTTCATATATGTATTGGTCGGAATCATGTGGTCTATATTAACATATATGTGTGAATATTTCAAGTATAAAAATAAGTGAAATTTCAGTGTGTATAATATCGTGATATTTTAAAGTATACTATGCACAAGAAAAACAAGGTGGTAGTTAATATGCTAAAAATTCAGAAAACAGAATATCAAAATAAAACATTTAGATTACCAGTTGCATTAGTCGAAAAATTAGGTGAAGCCGCTCAGAAAAATAATATATCAATGACAAAGTTAGTTATTGAATTATGCGAATATGGTTTAGAAAATCTCGAGGAATCCGATTCTTGAACTTTTTTAAGTTTTATTTCGTTATAAAAATGAAAATAAGTTATTTTTATAACGAAATAGCGACTTTCATTTGATTTGCATATAAAATTTTTATAAATCCATATTTGATTTAAAAGAAATTAATATCTTAAATGCTTTATTTATATTTTAAGAAAATTTTATCAAAATATAGGTTATTGCCTACTTTTAATTTATTTGTATTCTCTAAAATCTGCTGTTATTAATAGTTTTTTACACAAATTTCCTAAATAAAAGAAAGCTGGCTTAAATAACATCATTTTAAGTATTTTTTGCAATATCATTTTAGTGATTTTGCAAATTAGTAATTATAATTCAAAATGAATATATACAACCAATCAGAGTAAATACGATATATAAGGGCGGAAACTTTTTTCCGCCCTTACTACTGTTATGCAGAAACCCTATAGGTAAATCCGACAAATGATTTTGCTTTTATGTTCCGCTCGTCTTTACGGTTAGGGCGGACGGGTTCGGTATACTTTGCAATATCACGCATAAGTTGCTTCCCATTTCCCTTGTTAGTTCTGTAAAACTTTTTGCAAAGATAAATTGCCATTTGCATATTGACTTTATAAGTATGTATGTTTGATTTTTTATTTTCTATTATAACTTGATTCGCAATGCGTGAAGAAAAATTTGACATAATCATTGCCGCATAGATTTCTTGTTTTACAAATTCATCTTTCTTTCCATGAAGGTTTATCAGACCTAAACTGTACTTGAGTTCACGGAAAGCAGTTTCAATACCCCAACGGGAATGGTATAATTCTTTGATTTCAGACAGTGTAAAACTATTTGGAAGACTTGTTGCTAAAGTTTCATATTCGCCAGTATCCAGCATAAATCGTACAACACGAAACGACATATGGTAAGGACTTGGAAAATCCCATCTTCCACTTTTAGTTTTTGTGCTGTATAGTCGGCTTTCATTTTTTCGAGTCTGCAAAAAGATATAATCGTTCGCTTTATCACTATTGGTTTGAGTGGTGGTAATGGTAAAAGATATTTTAGTGTCTAATTCTTTCATTGGAAGCTTGCGTATTTCTCTCATAGCTGACCTGTCTTGCTTCACTCTAATAAGAAAATCAATATTTGGTTTCTCCAATAAATGTGCCAATAGGTTGTAGGATTCGTATCCGCGATCACCGGTAATTATTGTTTTTTCTTTATAATCATACCAATTCAGCAAAAAAAGCAAAGCTCCGATTTCATCTTGTTGTGGTTGCGGCTGAATGTGACAGTGAATATATGTTTTATTTAGGACATCATACAATGGGTTGATATGAAGCTGATTATAACCCTTTGGAGTTCCTGCATGTTGCATAAAACTTGATGATTTTGGGTTTCTCGCCATATTGACAGCACTGCCATCTACGGCAAGAACACGGTAGCCTTTATACTTCACCATATCTTGATGCAAAGCATTAAAGTATTCTAAAATATCTTCAAATATTGTATATGAAATCTTATCACGCTGTTGTACAAACGCAGATTTTGTGACATTAATTCCGGCTTCATAGAGTTCTTTGTCAAGACTTCCACCTTGCATAGACAACAACAAATTAACCATTTTTTCTGCTGTTAAAATACGATTGCGGGAGAAACTACACTCCTGTTCTCCAAACTCACGGTTTTCATTTTCGATTGTCTGTTTGATAGCGTCTCTTAATTCATTTTTTATAACGTTTGGAGTATTTTTAGTGTTCATATTCAGTATTCCTTTCTTTGATAAAAAGAAACAACAAGGAAAGTTTCTTTTGGGGAACTTCCCTTGTTGCCATATAGTTCAATTTCACTCGTCATTCAAAATTTTCATGCTCCGAAACTCAATCGAAGAAACCACATCTGCAATCAATTTTTCCTTGATTTTCAATATCAGTTCTTCAATGCTTTCTCGGACTTCATTTAACGATTTAGGTCCGCAATCTAACTCTAGTGTTTCTTTACAAACCATATTGTCTTCCGAAAATACTGATATAACAGCTTCCACTTTTTTGTTATCATCTGCAAATTGCGTTACAAACATTAACGCAATTTCTGTCAATAGTTTTTGTGTCCATTCATTAACATTTGCAGTTAATGTTGCCGGCACTATTAGCAAATTGAACTCCTTTGCGATTCCGTAATTTAGTATGTATTTGTACTTTTTTACAGTCATCCCATATCCTCCTTTCCAATTACTATTTGTTGCTTTGATTGTGTGATTTTTACTAGAGGTAAGTTGGATGATTTTTCTAGAAGTAGACTAAGACAAATTTTATCAGAAGTAAATTTTATTATTTATTATATCGACAATTTCCAACAAAAACTTTAGGCTTTTGATGAATAAATTTTACATTAGAGTTTCTGCCTTTATCAAAAACAATATTTCTATTAACTAAACAAAAATTTGGTAAATTTAATGACATTGCATCTAAAAGCCCGTCTTTTTGTGACAGGGTGGTGGAAAAAAGCACAACTGCAACAGAAACGGGAAAGGCTGGAACTGTTTCGGCAAAG
>CAOJDP010000084.1 GCA_948433085.1 uncultured Caryophanales bacterium | reverse complement strand
AGGTCCAGTAGGCCCAGTAGCTCCAGCAACGCCAGCAGGTCCAGTAGGTCCAGTAGGTCCAGTAGCTCCAGTAGAAGGTCCAGCAGGTCCAGTAGGCCCAGTTGCTCCAACATTCTTAACCAAGAGAATAATAAATGATAGAATAGATTGATAACACAAGCATAGATTGAATTCTATGTTTTTATTTGTATAAGAAAAGATTATCATTTCTGATAATCTAATCGACAAATTGTAATTTTTAATAATAACTTGTGTGAAAATTATTGCTTTTTAGATTTTTCTTCTTTTTTCTTTTTACTCCACCAAGTACCAGTAAGTGAACAGCCTCCACCAATAAATATAAATACTATCATAAATATCCAAAATTCCATATTCTACCTCCTCGTATAAAATTTTTAAACTATAATTTTTTCATTATAAATATTTCAATTATAAAAATAATAAATGTTATTAAACCTGTCAAAATTGCTAACAAAATCTTTTGATAATTTCTTTTTCCTATTTCTTGTTGTACTTCTTCATAAGATAATGATTTATTTTCCATAAAAGCAATAATTTCTTTATAAGTTTGAATGTCATTATTCTTTTTAAACTTCTCAATGATTGTTGCTGTTATAATTGTTATTACAAAAAACAATACCCAAATAATAGCACCAATATATCCATCTATCTTAAATAACGGATATGCACTAAACATTAAAATTAACATTTCTGCTAGGAAAATATAACTCATTATATTAAACTTTTCTATTTTCTCTTTACTAACTATCTTTTTCATCTCCTCTATATCGCCTTTTATAAAATCATCTAGAGTTACATGAAAG
The DNA here is from genome assembly GCA_948433085.1 of uncultured Caryophanales bacterium. Lineage (GTDB taxonomy): Bacteria > Bacillota_I > Bacilli_A > RF39 > UBA660 > UBA5026. Next base: position 3,355 of record CAOJDP010000084.1, on the reverse strand, counting down.
ATGTTAGATAACATAGTTAAACTTTTTATATCAGGGTAACTTTTACTTGTTTCCCAATTAGAAATCGTTTGTCTTGAAACAAATATTTTTAATGCTAATTCGTCTTGTGAAATATTTTGTTTTTCCCTATGTTTTTTTATTATTGCTCCAACATTCATTTTGCACCTCCAATTACATTTTATAGAAGAATGATATTTTTGTCTGTCAAAAGTCTTTGACATCAAGTTATTAGTAATGAATTTTAATAAATTATTCTTCATAATTATAACAAAAAAAGAACAAATTATAAACACGGTCTGCTCGATAAATTTATAATTTATTTTTCTGACACAATTACTATTTTAGTTGTTCCAACTTGAGCTGGATGACTTTCGTTAATACCTCCAATATAGGTAATTTTTACATTAGTACCAACTTTATAAGTTTAATTATCATCTTATAATTCTATACTAAACTTATCAGAACTTTTTCTTTTTTCTTCATTTTCATTTGGTTCAACTATTGATATTGTTTCTAAAGGTCAATTAGAAAAAATAGTTAAAAGAGAGTTTGAAAATGAGAAAGATTTTAAAAATAGAGATTATTTTAATTTATATATTAGATTTATTGAATTAAGAGATAATTTGAGCTTATGGCTTTTAAAATTACAAAAAGAAAATTAAAAAATTGAATTTATGAACTATGTTAGGAATAGATTTAACTATAACTAATATAGTTCTTTTTTTAAAGAATATATAAGGGGGAAAATTTTGAGTAGTAAAACTAAAAATGAATTTAAAATGAATAAAGAACTTTCTGAACAAGAAAAAAAGTTACTTTTTAATAAGAAACTTTTAAAAGTAATTATATCGACTGAAAAAAATACATTCGGGCGCTGTAAATCTTGATAAAGCGCGTTATAATTTTATTGTGTTATCAATTTGTTCTATTAAATCAGTAAAGGAGCTAGATTTAATATGAAGAAAATGATTGAAACAGTTGATATAATTATAAGGAGAGTGGTACTTTATTTAAGACTATCTAAAGAGGATTTAGAAAAACCTACTAAAGAGGCAATTAGTGAAAGTATTAAGAATCAAGAAATGATGTTAAAAGAGGAAGTTAAAAAGCATCCAGATTGGCAAATCGTAGGTATCTATTGTGATGAGGATTTTTCAGGTGCGGGTACTTATCGTCCAGACTTTGAGAAAATGATTAAACTATGTGAAAATGGCGAAATTGATATTGTATTATGTAAAAGTCAATCTCGTTTTTCAAGAGATATGGAAGTTATAGAAAAATATCTTCATAATAAATTTATTGAATGGGGAGTTCGTTTTGTAAGTATTGTTGATAATGCTGATACTGCTAATAAAGGAAATAAAAAAGCTCGTCAAATTAATGCTTTAGTTAATGAGTGGTTTTTAGAGGATTTATCAGACAATATTAAAGCTACTTTTCGTACTAAATGGGAAAATGGCGAATGTACTTCATCTTTTGCTAAATATGGCTTTATAAAAGATCCTAAAAATAAAAATCATTTACTTATTGATCCTGTCGCTAAAGAGGTTAAAGTTCAAATTGCTAATATGATACTTAATGGTTATGGGCAAGATAAAATTGCTAATATATTAGAGGACAAAAAAATTCCTAGTCCATACGAATATAAAGCTATGAATGGCTGCAAGTTGAAGATACCGCAATCAAAATATCAAGATCCTACTTGTATTACTAAATCTGGAAGTTATATTATAAGGATTTCATTATATAATAGTTATAAGCAAATTTTAAAAAATATAAATTCTCTCTTTGTAATTGGAACTGATGAACTAAAATCATATAGTCTAGAATTTCATATTAGAGTTAGATCCATTAGTGAAGATTTAAAACTATACTATACTACGCATGATTTTTCCAATATAGATAAAATAAAGTTAAATGAAATTGATTTTTATGATAATAATATTTGGAAACAATTACAAGTAAATGAGATTATTTCAGATGATGTTACCTATATAATGAGTAATAATGTAGAACTAGATCGTTTAATTACTACAGGTTTTGAATTAGAAGTTACATTAGATAAAAATAAAGAACATAATACATATTTACTTTTTACAAAAACAATATCAGATAATGATGTAGAGTTTCATTTTAATTATGAGATTAGAAAGAAATATAAATGGTCGGGGTCTGTTATTTATGAAATGATGAGAGATTCTATCAATAATGGTGTTTTAACACAAGGTAAAACAAGAAGAATAAGTTACAAAAATCATAAATGTATATCTGCTAGTAAAGAGCAATGGGTAGTTTGTGATGATGCTGTTGAAAAGACTTTTGATGATGAAACTTGGTTATCACTTCAAAATAAGTTAAATGAAAATACTCGAGCTGGATCAAATGGCGAAAAACATATTTTCTGTGGTAAAGTATTTTGTCAAGAATGTGGTTGTAATTTACGAAAAAATAATAGCACCAATGCTAAAGGAGAAAAAGTACAATATTTATTATGCAAAGATAAAGATACTAAATGGGCTAATTGCAATAATAATAAATCAATTAAATTAAATGTCGTATATGACTATGTAGTCGAATCAATAAACGAGTTATTAAATGAATATTATGATAAACAAGTATTAAAAGATTTATATGAGGAAACTTTAGAAAACGATTTATTCAAGGATCAGAAAGATAGTCTAATTAAAGAAAAAAGTGATATAAAATCACGAATTGAAAAAAAAGAAACTATTTTCAGACAACTATATGATGATCGAGCAATGGGAATAATTGATGAAAGTGATTTCATTTCTTTAAGAGGAAAATACAAAGAAGAAAAAGAAAACCTACAAGAAAGACTTTTAAAGATTGAAAATGAATTAAAACATATAGAATTAAAGCAAAATAGATTAAAAAATAAAAATGCTTTATTATCTCAATATCAACATATAGACGCATTAACACAAATTATGGTTGATGAGTTTGTGGATAGAATTGAAGTGAAAAGTCTTGATGATACGATTAAGGAAGATAAAGATAGAATAAAAATTGTTTGGAATTTCCAAACATAATATTAATTATAATTGTGTGGTTAAGAACATAGGAGCAGTAGGGCCAGTAGGACCGATTTGATTTATAATAAAGGCACCTGAGTTATTTAAAAATTCTTGATCTTTTTTAATTTTCTCAATTGCTTCTTTATAGATACGGGGGTCGTTATTACAACTATTATTAAAACAACTCATATTATCTACTTCCTTTCTATTATAAAATATGGTAAAAATTTATTATGAATAAATATAGAATCCTATTTTTTTATAAATAACGCGTTGTGCTAGTTGAAGGATAAAATATCAGAAATATGAGTAGAATTATT
>CAOJDP010000083.1 GCA_948433085.1 uncultured Caryophanales bacterium | reverse complement strand
AATTTTCAGTTGTCATTTCCGAAAATCAGTAAGGTTTTTCTGTTATTGAAGTATTCTTTTATTCAGTGAGTGATACCTAAAATGTTGCCAAATCGTTGCCAGCGCCTAAACAAATTTGCTTGCAACCCGCATAAATACTAGATTCTTAAATCCCATTTCATCACTCGAACTCCTCGGCGGATAGCTTGAACTGACTGTTTTTCCCTCATTTTACAAGCATTTATTATCCATATTATTCAAAAATTGCTCTTGTATTTTTGCCAGTCAAAATTTTTAGAGCCAAAATAGAGCCATCTTTCTTTTATCCGATTATATATTCCAATACCGCATTCATGGCTAAATTATATATATTTCTCGCTCTAACTGGTCCAATTAAATAAGCTCTTTGCAAATCCGTCTCTGATGCATTTAAAATATCAATTAATTTACAAAACCCTTCTTTTTTGATTTCTGTCCTCTGATATTCGTATATATCCAATATATCTATTGGTTTACTTAATAGCGTTTGTAAATCAATCCCTCCATCATCCAAGTTAATATTATTTTTTATTTGTTCCAAATCTTTAAAGGCTATAGAGTTTGCACCGTATTCAGTAACTATTTTTATTGACAACCCTTTTCTTAATTTATTTATATAAGACGACAAATCAGACTCTGATGTACTCGCCGCGACAATTCCCATATTTATTTGATACCTATTATAAATATTTCCTCTAATCTTATATCCTTCTGTATGCAAAACAACAATTCCTGCATATTCCAAGATACTTATTGCTTTCTTTACCAATTCTGGAGCATCTTTATGTATTATAAAATATATTGTTTGTTTGTCATAATCTTCTTCATTTTCAGAACGGGCATTTTTATTTTGCGTTTCTGCCAAAACCTTATCTTCTATAAATGTTCTTCCCCAATCAACTATCTCTTTATATGCATCAAACTTTTCTCCTAATTTTGTATATTCATTCCACATTTGAGTTCTATAAAAATCTTTAAGTGTTGAATTAACATTCGCTTTTTTTAACGATGTTAATTTTTCACTTGCTTCATAAACACTTTTTAACAATACACGAGGATTACCTGTTGCAGCATAAATCAGTGAATCAAGCAATTCTCCTTTTTGAATCAAAATATTGTATGTCCTACTATCTATCTGCCGCTCAATAATATCCCTCATTTTCTCTACATAGTCTTCGGCTAAAATATCCTTTTCAACTCTTTTCACAATAGAATCATGAAAAGCTTCAAAGGTTCCATATGATGTTATTCCTGGATATACCGCAGCCTTACAACAAATTTTAGAATCACGCAAATCTCTAAATAATGTAAAAAATTCTCTCTGTTGTTTAGGTAAAAAATTATGGCATGCCTCATCAAACAAAAAAACTATGCTCTTTATGCTCAATTCAGTACAAATAGAATGTAACAGTTCTTTAAAATAATCAATGTCTTCCACAAAAGGCGTCACTGGTTCTTCATCAATTACACCCTTTTTCCATGATTTTTCTAATTTATCAATCAATTGATTGATTTTAATTGCTAATTCATCCGTTTCCTCACTTTCTTTACCCAATAATAACGAAAAAATATTTTTTGTTTTTAATAAGCCTAATTCTTTCAACTGTCCTTGGAGTACAAATAAAATTTTTGATAACATCCATTTTTTAAATTTTTCTTCTTCATTATCCACCAAGGCAGCCGATGAAAAACTAACAAAAACGGGAAGTGTTCTATTAAGTTCAAATTTTTCCAATAACTCTTTTTCTGCAACTTTAAGCAACATAGTCTTTCCCGTTCCTCTGCTTCCTATCAAAAGTCCAGTAACATTGCTTTTTAAAAATTCGACATTCTCTCTATCATGTTTTGTATCAACATAAAACTTACTAATTTCTTCTATTGACAAATCCTCTGTTCTTAATGTAAAACTTATCATTATTTCCAGTACCCCTTTACCTTCTCCAATGTATTTGTTAATTGTAACTTTTTTAAATTCTTTTCTATTATGCCTTTATATGTTTCATCAATACCTAGATTCAAGTTACTATGCCTTATAAGCAATAATGCAATCACAACATTGGTAAGATCATAAAACATATTTAGAAATTCTATCAATGTATTTTTATCGTAGTCAATTACTTGATGTTTTACAGTATACATATATTCATATTTTCCATGTACAAATTGAGAACAATCCCGATAAATTTTTCTACATAGATTGAATAAGTTTTCAAATTCATCATTGCAAAATAGTGCAAGATATTTTTTATTCAGCACCCCCATTTCCTCATTTTCTAACACAGACCACCTGACATCATACTTATCCTGCTTCCAAAATAGATATTCATAATTGTGATCCAAAAAATATACATATGCTAAAGATAACTCTATACCACTTCTCAGACTAATATATGCATTTCTATATAATGCTTGTAATCCAGAATATAAGCCTGAAATCAAATCATGTATTATTTCTTTTAGTATAATTTGAGTATCACTGCTAATATGGCTTGTAATTTCTTCTATCACTTCTATGTTTAATGAAATCTCACTTAATTTTTTATCATTTTCTTTTATTGACTTAGATATATTATCATCCAACTTATTTTTAAAACCTTCAATTAAATCTCCTATCATCAGCTTTCTTGTGTAACCTCCTCATTAGCAATTTTCAATAAACCATAAGACCATCCTAACACTATATAAAAACAATCTTTACCAAACATATACAAGCATCATTATTTACCCCTATGCTTCTCTTTCCTTTTCTGCTGTTTCAATTCAAACTGCCGCTGTTTCTCTGCTTCCCGCTGCTCTCGGCTCATAGTCTTACGTTCCGTTTTCAACTGCTCCTGCTGTAATTTCAAAGCTTGTTGTGATTTTGTTCCTATACCGGTATTCTGTACCTGTTTCCGCACTTCACGCTGTACCCGTTTAGGATTGCGACCAGCTTCTTTTACATCTGTTGCCACAGCCGGACTAAATCGTAACCGATAGTAATTTTTCAGAACAAACTCATAAACCTCATAGTCTTTTGGTTCTGCCCCAAACGTAACCTTACACACAGATAGTTTTCCGTCTGATACACGTTCAAACACTCCCACCCAAAAGGGTTCTTCAAAAAATACTGTCAACTTTCCTGATACTTTGTCCATGACAATTCCTCCTTAAAATAATTGTAATGAACAAAGAACGGACGACCCTAAGGAGGGAGGGCTACTTACACCAAATCGGTGCGACTGGACTACCTACCAGTTCTGCAAGATTATCTTGCGTTGTGTTTTTATCTCTGCTCCTATATATTACCACATAACCGCCTATTTTTCCATAAAAATGAGACAATTCGCTTGATATTGCGAACCGCCACATTACCACCTTTCCCTTAACTGCATTGAATTACATGGTGCTAGCACCATGTCCAAATCATCACTAAGGAAAATATATTTTGTCTATCTCACAACAGGAATTTAATTAACTTTCAGCTTCTTTTACATAATTTCATAAACCAATTTAACATCATTTTGTAATTCATAAATCCCATGCCCTACTGTTTTATACCCCCTATGTTCATATAAAAATATTGCCGAAAGTGAAGCATCTAAAAAAACTGTATCATATTTTTTTGAGATTTCCATTTCCAGGCAATCCATAATCTTTGAACCAAAACCTTGTTTCTGATAATCCGGCAACACATATACTCCCGTAATATGATTACCATCATAACACCCCGTACCGATAATTATATCTCTATCTATCAATACTCCCATATTTCCAGATGCTATTCCTTCTAAAATATGTTCTCTGCTATGGTGTTGGCAAAAAAAATCTGTCACCTCTTTAGGATAATACTTTGGATATACCGTTTTTATTGTTGTATGCAAAATATTATGTATTGTATCTGCCATTTCCACCGTCGCTGTTAAATACTCCATACCTTTCCTCCCAAAAAATTTCAGCTTATAAAGTGGATTATAGCACTTCCACACTCCATTTTCCACAAAAATATAGGGCATAGCAACCGCTACGCCCCACATTTCTTATCGCTCCAATGATTTTTCTATTTTGTATTTCTGCCCTTTCAAATCGTTCTGCTTCTCATACAGATTATTGTGCTCTTTGCAGAGTTCTTTCATTCGCTCCAACTGCGCCCGCACTCCCTCCCGACAATCCGGCTCAATCTTTTTATATTCCCCAGTCAGATTGCGGATTGTATTATTGTTTTCTTTTATCTGCTCCGACAAACATACCCAGT
>CAOJDP010000082.1 GCA_948433085.1 uncultured Caryophanales bacterium | reverse complement strand
TTCTCTAGCTGTTATTATTTTATTTCGTATATCTTGATAAATATTTTCAACACCAATTAACTCATTTTCGTTATTTACTGCTATATCATTTTCCTTTTTCAAAATTATCACATCCTTTATTTTTTGCAGGGGTTTCAACGTCGTAATCACCTTTCTAATTCCTATTATAAATATCATCATTAACACTATATTTTTATTGATTTAGAAGCTTTTTTAATGAAATTATGCAAGATTTAAAATCGAAGAAAGTCTTTATTTATAATGGTTTGCTTGGGGGTTAAATAAATCGTAATCAACCAATTGATTACACTTTTTTGTAACCCCCTATCTATATCTTCATTCATTTTTATCACTTCCTTTACACCAATTATTAAGTGGACAATTTAAGCAATCTTTCTTATTACAAAATGAATTACCAACTATATTTTCTTCTATCATTATAAATCACTACCTTCTTTATTATTTGCCTCTTCTAATAATAAGTCAAAATCCGATTTATATAATTGGTCCTGTGATATTCTATATTTTTCAAATTCTGTTAATGCTTTGTCACAAGCAATCTCATGAGATATTCTACCAGCATCTTTTAATATGTCCCTGTCATCCGATAATAAAAACTTATCGATCCTTTTCGCCCAATCTTCCATTGTCATTGGAATATGTCTTCTAGCCCTATTTTCCGCTATTTCTAAAAAAGCATTTACTATTCCTTCCAAATCTTGTAGTTCATCTTTTGATAAATAATTTTTAGCAATTATAACATCAGATTCCATAATTTTACCATTCGGAGAATTTTTCCAAGACGTTAGTCCCATATTATCTTTTTTTGAATCGGTTCTATTATAGATAATTTCTGCTGCTGTTTGTTTTGACACAGCATAATGCATTTTGTTTTGTACTTTTTTAAAAAATTCTATAGAAATTGGTGATTTGGAGTCATAATCGATACTAGTAGCATAAATATCAGTAACTTATTGATAAAATCTTCTTTCAGATAATCTTATTTCTTCTAATAACTTTTCAAAATAATCTTTATCTATAAAATAACCATTTTTCATTCTTTCTTTATCTAGCACATAACCTTGAATAGTAAATGTTTTTAAAACATTTGTTGCCCATCTTCTAAATTGTGTTGCTCGCAGTGAATTTACCCTATACCCTACAGAAATTATAGCATCTAAATTATAATAATCTGTTTGGTATTTTTTACCGTCTTCAGCAGTATGTTCCATTTTGGAACATACTGAACTCTTATCCAATTCGTGTTCATTAAATATATTAGTTAAATGTTTAGTTATTGCTGGTCTTTGCACATCAAAAAGTTCTGCTATAGCCTTCTGAGTCATCCATAGAGTTTCCTCTTCATATCTTACTTGAATACCTTTATCTTTCTCCTGAATTTTAAAAGTAATAAATTCTTCTGCACTACTTCTAATCATTAAATCTTTCATTACAATAACCATCTCCTTTCAATTTACCTATAAATTAATACAGAGGTTGCAATGTCGTAATCACTTTTCTAATTCTCATCATAAAATATCATTAAAATTACTATGTTTTTATCAATTTTTATTGATTTTGGGACTTTTTATTAAAAATATGCAAAATCTGAAATAGAAGAAATACTTTATTTATAAGGGTTTGCTTGGGGGTTGCAATAAATCGTAATCAACCAGTTTATATTTGTCTGATTTTGTCGATTGTTGTCATTCATTTTTATCACTTCCTATCTTCTATCACTCTTACTTCTATGCCAATAACTCCATATTTATCTTGTTCTTCTTTAGAATAATATTTTTCCATATCTTTAGGATTTGCAATATCATTTATATCATATCCCATTGATATTTTATCAAAATATTTATATAATTCATCAAAATTTGAATATTTGTATAATCTTACTATTTCAACTATTATAACTTCTAATGTTGTTCTATTTGTAAACTCTATCAAATCTTTTTCCTTTAGCAGTTGTCTTTTTTCATCATTTAATCGCAATTCTATGGTTTTTGTTCCATCTTTTATACGATTAAATGGGTCATTATTTAAATTCATATTATGTGTTGTTTTCATACTTATCCTCCACAATAATTATTTTTTAATTTTCGTAATCATAATCCCATAAGCTTAATTTACCATTTACTTCAATAGGATTTATTTTTTCAACATTTTCTATTTTAAATCCATATCCGTCCCAGTCACCTTTATTAATTAATCCTTTTACCAGCGTGAATTAATATATCTCCACGATATTTGGTTTTCCAAGTTCTAAATTCATATTCTTTATAGCCTTCAGCAATTAATGTTGTCCACGGTTGCTTTATAGTTATAACTTTCATTTTTACCTCCATTAATTTTTTTCATTCATCTATATAAATTCTCTAAAACTTTAGTAAGACAATCGTCAGCAGTTTTATCAGCATCTGAAAATCTAATTCTAACTAATTTCCCATTTACCTTAAATATATAAGGATTCTTTGTCCTTATAATAAAATCCAATATTCTTTCTTCACTAGGTTTTCTTCTATCTATTTTTATATCTGTTATTTCATCCACTTCTTCTAATTTTACATCATCAAGTTTTACTTTTCTACAACGTTCTAATTTTTCTGCTAATTCTTTAATATTATATTTATTCATAAAATCACACTCCAAATTAATTATAAATTTAAATACAATTAATGTTAAATGTGCAATTTTTAATCATTGCTATATTAATAGTTACTTTTTATCATCTTCTATTGTTTCTAATAATTTTGTACTTTCAATAAATTTATCAAAGTCAGAAATATATAATTGATCTTGTTTCTTCTTAAACTTATCATATTCTTTATATGCAAGTTCTTGTGCAACTTTATGAGACACTTTTCCTGCATCATGTAATATTTCTTGACAATTAAATTGTAAAAAAGCATCTAATTTTTCTACCCAATCTTGCATTGTCATTGCATTATGATTTGCTGCTTGTAATTCAGCATAATCTAAATACATAGAGACTATTCTATTTAAATTTTTTAATTCTTTTTCTGTTAAATAATTTTTAGCAATATCAACATCATATTTATAAATAGGGCCATTTGGAGAGCCAGTCCAATTCGTTAAACCCATATTGTCTTTTTCTGAATCAACTCTATTATAAACAATCTCCGCAGCAGTATTGCCAGTTACAGAGTAATGGAGTTTATTCTGTACAGTTTTAAAAAAGGTTTTAGTTATTTCAGAATCTTTATTATAATCGATACTACAAGATGAATATATATCAGTTATCTTTTGATAGAATCTTCTTTCACTAGAGCGGATATTTCTAATGTTCTTTCAAAATAATCTTCTCCAAAAATATAATTTGGATTTTTTAATCTCTCATCATCCATAACAACACCAGTAATTAAATATTCTTTTAAAACTTTTGTTGCCCATATTCTAAATTGTGTCGCCTTTTTTGAATTAACACGATACCCTACTGCAATAATCATATCTAAATTGTATATTTTAGATTTTCTTCCACCTGTACTTTCGTCGGAAATTCCGACAGAAGTTTTTTCCTTAAGTTCACCACTATTTATTATATTATTAATATGCTCAGTTATTGTACTTCTTCCTACTCCAAATAATTCAGCAATTAAATTTTGTGTTAACCAAATATCATTATTAATTAATAATACATTTACTTTAATATCGTTATTATCATCACGATAAATTAAAAAATCATGAGTAGTTATTTGTAAATCATTTTTCATTTATATCCACCTCTTTCTTATGTTCTTAAAGTTCGTAATCACCTATCTAATTCCTATTATAAATAACGCCAATATTACTATGTTTTTATGGATTTTTATTATTTTCAACCATTTTTTAATGAGAATATGCAAGATCTAAATTGAATAGTTTCCTTTATTTATAAGGGGGGGTAATGGCGTTCTTAATAAAATCGTAATCAATCAGTTGATTACGATTTTATGCAACCCCCCTGTGTTTCATCATTGTTCATTAAAATCTACTCCTTTCTTTAACAATATGTTTTATACCATTACTTCTTCTTCACTTAATATATTAGTTATGTAATTTAGCGAATCAAACAAATTCTCAAAAGATATTCCACTAGAATATGGTGCAGTAACTTGGTATTTTGTCCATAATCTTATAAGTTGGTCACTTATTTTCATATTGCTTAATTGTTCCCTAATATCCTTTATATTTAATTCTGTTTCTCGATTTTGGAATGTGTTTTTTATTGCTATAACTAAATTCTTAAAATCTATTTTTTCAGCATTTTCTTCGATTAAAACATAAATATCATAAAAATCTTTCATTCGAGTATTATAAATATCTCTAGCAATTATTGTTTGATACTTCTCTGCTATAACAGTTTCAAGTGTGTATGCAAGTATTGGTATTTTCTTATTTTCAAAATGACTATTATAATTATATTCTATCTCTCTCGGAGTTATCTTATCGCCTGTTGTTAGTTCTATTGCTAGATACACCTTTAATGTTGACATAGTCGCTAGTATATTTATCTTGAATCCACCATATTCACTTTCTTGTCGTATATCTTTGACATCTTCTATCTTAAAGTCTATTCCATCATCCAAATCTATATTTAATATGTCACTTATTATTTGTATTACTTCTTCTCTTTCTAAAGGTAAACTCTTTAATGTTGCGTCCATATCTTTAGTAGTTCTTTCATCATTTCCTATAATTGAAGATAGCAGTATGGATTTATGTCAAGTTTTTAGACACGAAAATCTTTAGTAATTTAAAATTTAAG
>CAOJDP010000081.1 GCA_948433085.1 uncultured Caryophanales bacterium | reverse complement strand
AGTTATAATAAAAGAAATAACCTTTTTTAGCTATTCCCTGACTGAACTGTAACGAAAAATTATGCCTAACTATACAGGATGCTCACCCCATAACTATTTTTCGCAAATAATCTTAAAAAGTTTATGATTTATTTCATTGAATTCATCCTCAATATCTTTTAAATTTTAATATATAACCACAAAAGTATAATCGTATCTATATATCAAACAAAACTTTATAAATTCTTAAATATATTTTATAACCTGAATTTATAAGCGTTTATATCATTTTTTTTGAAAATATCTACATAGATTTTTATAATTTCTTATACTTTTAATCATAGTTAAAAAGTAGTATGATCCATAGTATCAGAATAACCATTATGAACGTGACTGGTGTCGTAGCTACTTAAGTCTTCATCATTATAAGACTAGTACTACCCTATTATATAACATGAAGCATGCAGCTAAAAAATTTTTATAAATATATTTCTAGGAGTAATAAAAAATTATAATAATTACTTAATTTACATTCCTTTTTTGATAATTATCTAAATATTCAATCCACTCTGGAACGTTTTCCTCTTCAAACAAGTGATATAAAAAATCTATGGTAAATTGATGTCTAGACTCTGCTTCTTCTTTTCCTGATTTTGTCAACATTAAGTCTTTAAGTTTTAATACTTTCTCAAATATATGACACACACCACTATCAGCACACTTTTTATATTTTTTTGCTGTTATATTTTCAATTGGAAAGGTATTTCTATCGAAAAAAGGACTTTTATTTTTTGTGTGATACATATAAATTCTTAAAATACCCTTCGCTCCTAAAATATCACACATATCTGCATCCGAAACGATTCTACCTTCGAGCGTTGTTGGGCAATAACCTTTCAATCTGTTACTATAACCAATATTATTTAGTGCAAGACAGACCTGGTCTTGTAACCTTTTATTTACCTTACAGTCACTCATAATCTTTTTTGCATTTATTAAATATTAGCACTTTCCATTCCAAACAATTTATAATCATCTACATCGTGAAGTAATGCAATTAGAGATACAATAATTTTATTTCCATCTTCTTTTTCAGCAAATTTTAAAGATAAGTCTAAAACTCTATTTATGTGGTCCATTCCATGACCAGAATTATCTTTATTTAATAATCCATTTACTTTTTCTCTAACATCCTCTATCATTATAATCTCCTTTCTTTCTGTTTAATTATACCATACACACATTATAAAAATAATAAAATTGTTAAGTATAATATTGTTTTAGAAAGTAGTAAATTCATAGTAAAAACAATTCAAAATTTTGCTTATCACCTTAAATCAAATATTATTTACCATATACAATATTTTTAATAAAAAAGTTTGTATTATGGAAATACTAAATAAATTCACTTTTCAATTTATAAAAATATTCATCAATACAAACTATATTTATCGTTCTAACTACAATATTATTTTAAATATGTAATATTAAAAGTCTTGGTACTATATATCCCATAATAAAACCTGTAAGTAAAATTGTGAGCATCAATATATATCCTAAATAATTTTTATTTGCATTACATGCATAATGCAATCCTTGATACATGTAATACATATTTAATAAACCACCTGCTACTAATACAATCGTTGCAAATGGCATTCCAATTAATAGGCACATAGCCGCAACTAAATAAACTACGCTCATCATTGCTGCTGTAGGCCCTAACCATACAACCATTTTTTTATAGCTTGTTTTACTTTTAAAACATTTAGCGCTAATTCCATATGCAATTCCAGACATTAAAGCATAAATCACAGCTAATATAATTATTGTAACTAAAATCACTCTTACGTACGGTATCTCTATTCTCGTTTCCATTTGAAAAAAATAATTTCTAGAATAATTTCCAAACAATTCTATTGGAGAGGCAAATTCTTTTAAAAAGATACAAATCAAAATTACTAACGTAACTATATTGACACCTATTGCAATTAAAGCATTTATAAAATTGTGTTCTTGAATAAAGTTTTTCATTGTATCTACTGGATAGGTAAACATTCCCTTTAACAGTGTTCTAAAATTATTTACAAATACAGAAATTTGTTTTTTTTCTATCTCTTTACACGAACAAAGTTGCCCCTTATTTAATTCTTTTCCACAATTTGAACAATATTTTGCCATATAAAATCCTTCTTTCTATTTTGTTGTTATTTTAACCAATTATCCATTATTTTTCTCAAATGTTCAATCCGATCGAATTCTGCACTTTTATTGAGACGATGGATTTTTCGATAAATCAATATAAAACGAATTACAACAAAGATAAATGTAATCGCAATCAATAATACACCTGATAAAAAGAAATCAGAGGCCATTAAATAAATTCCTACACAAATCGCAATAATACTTAATAAAATTAAGATGTCTGCAAGTATTTGATTTTTCATTTCTATTTCTAAATGGACTACTTTATCTTTTAAATATTTTACTTGTTGTTCTTTTGAAAGATTCATATTATCCATAAGACTATTGTATACAACTTCGTTTTTTACTTTTTCATCTCCATTGATTGATATGAGAACTTTTTCTTTCATAATGATCCCCCCTATTCTCATTATAACAAATTGTATGCATATTTCCTATTCTTTTTCATAATTTTGCAAAAATTCATATAAATGTTGTGCTGTTTTTAATGGTAAAACTTGTTGCAATTCATCGATCGTTAACTGTTTTAATTTGGTAATTGTTTTATATTTCTTTAAAAGTTCTTTTTTTCTAACTTCCCCAATTCCTTCTACATGATCTAATACGCTTTCTAAAGATCCTTTGCTTCTAATTTGCTTATGATAATGAATGGTAAAATTATGCACTTCATCTTGCATACGCTCCAAATAGTAAAAAAGATTACTTTTACGATCAATTGGTATTTCTTCAATTGGATCAAACGCAAGTAAACTAGATGTTGCGTGTTTATCATTTTTCTTAAGGCCTACTACCATAATTGGAAGTCCCAAGCTTTTAACAACTTCTCTTACGATATGAATTTGTCCGACACCTCCATCCACAATTATTAGATCAGGACGAATAAGATTATCTTTTAAAACGCGAAAATATCTTCTATAGGTAACTTCATGCATCATCGCATATTCATCATTACTATTTCCAGTAATTTTAAATTTTCTATAATCATTTTTACTTGGCTTTCCGTTTACAAATACGACCATCCCTGAAACACTAAATGTTCCAAATAAATGAGAATTATCAAATAGTTCAATTCGATCCAATTTATCTAAGTGCAATATTTTCTTTAATTCTTCGTTAGCTGCAACTGTTCTTTCTTCATCTTTTTGAATCAATTCAAATTCTTCATTTAAAGCAATTTCTGCATTTTTATTTGCCATTTCAATCAATTTATATTTGACACCTTTTACAGGCTTTTTGACTGGAATTTGAAAGAAAGATTCTAATAATTCTGAATCTACAATTTCAGGAACTAATAATTCTTTTGGGAGTAAAAAATTTTTGTCATAGAAACTTGCAATATAACGAGTAAGTTCTTCTTCAATTTCATCAATGAGTGGGAATATTCGCGAATGTCTTTCTAATATTTTTCCACCTCTTATGAAAAAAACTTGGATTGATATATATCCTTTACTGACAAAGTAACCAAATAAATCACGATCAATATCATCTTTAATTTCTACTTTTTGTTTGGTTAAGGTAATTTCAATATAGTCCAATAAATCTTTCAGTTCTTTTGCTTTTTCATAATTCATTTTTTCACTTTCATGTAACATGTCTTCTTTGATTTTTTCAGTAATTAGAGTATGATCTCCTTTTAAAAATTGAATAATATCATGTACCATTTGTGCAATCATCGTTTTTTCTACGTTGTTACTGCAATAGCCTAAGCATTGTCCAATATGATAATACAAGCAAGGTTTTTTATTATAGGTATTGCACTTTCTCAAAGGGTACATTCGATTTAATAAATTGACTGTATTTCTTGCAGCAACCACATTGGGATAAGGTCCATATAATCTTGTTTTATTTTTTCGCTTACTCAAGCTTCGTACCACTAATAACCTAGGAACTGTTTCATTCGTTAACTCAATATAAGGATAACTTTTATCATCTCGAAGTAAGATATTATATTTTGGGTCATGTTCTTTAATCAAATTAATTTCCAAAATTAAAGATTCTGTTTCACTCCCCACAACTACATATTCAAAATCAATGATTTCACTGACTAATTTAGCTGTCTTTCCAGTGTGAGTACCTCGAAAATAGGAACTAAGTCTATTTTTTAATTTTTTAGCTTTTCCTACATAGATAATTACCCCATCCTTATTCTTCATTAAGTAACAACCTGGCTTATTAGGAACAAGTGACAATTTTTGTTTGATTGGATTCATTCGCATCACCTATTATTATTATAACAAATTTTTAAGGAATCTGCTATAATGTTAGTGAGGTGATCTCTATGCGTTCAATTGCAGCGCCAGTTCAAATAGTATATGAAGTTCAAAAGTCTAAGTTTTATAGTTTTTTATATCCTGTTTCTAGTGTGGAAGAAGTACATCAATGTTTATCCCATTTACAAAAAAAATATCCTGATGCAACACATTATTGTTATGCATATATTATTGATAATTTAAGGAAATGTTCTGATGATGGAGAGCCTTATAAAACAGCTGGGATGCCTATTTTGAATGTGTTAGAAAAGCAAAATCTAAATTTAATTTTGTGTATAGTAGTACGTTATTTTGGAGGGATTTTATTAGGTGCTGGTGGTTTAGTACGTGCTTATACAACTTCTGCTACAAAAGCTTTAAAAGCTGCCTCTTTTGTGGAAATGGTTTCTGGTAAAGAATTAGAGCTTGTTTTTTCTTATGAGTTTAAACAATTGGTAGATCGTTTATTACAAAATCATAAAATTATAGAAATGCAGTATCAAGATGTAATTACTTATCGCGTATTCATTCCTAATTTAGAGTGGGAAAATTTAAAAGAGCAACCTTACTGGAGAGAATATCGTATTTTAAGAAATTGTTATTGTATGATGAATGTTACTACTCAGCCCTCAAATTAGTGAATAATAAGAGGTTCACTAATTTTTTTCA
>CAOJDP010000080.1 GCA_948433085.1 uncultured Caryophanales bacterium | reverse complement strand
TTTATTTATATGGCTTAATCGCATTTTATTCCTTCAATTTATAATTTTATCCTGACTTAATTTTATCATTGGTTGTCAAATGTAATATTTTGTTTTATAATGAGTACTGAGGTGTTTTAAATTGAAAATTAAATATGATTTATTAAAAGTAGAAAAGAATACCAAAGCTAGAAGAGGAAAATTAAGTACAAATTATGGAATTTATGATACACCTATGTTTATGCCTGTTGGGACATTGGCAAATGTTAAAACATTGACACCAGAAGAATTAAAGGAAATGCGTAGTGGAATTATTCTTTCAAATACCTATCATTTATGGTTAAGACCTGGGGAAGATATTGTGGCATCTGCAGGAGGTTTACATAAATTTATGCATTATGATGGGCCAATTTTAACAGATAGTGGTGGGTTTCAAGTATTTTCTTTAGCTAAAAATAAAAAGAAAGATATTATAGAAGAGGGAGTCCATTTTAAAAGTCACTTGGATGGAAAGAAATTATTTTTAACACCTGAGCTATCCATTCAAATTCAAAATAAATTAGATAGTGACATTGCAATGAGTTTTGACGAATGTCCTCCTGCTAGTGCAAGCTATGAATATTTAAAAAATAGTGTGGAGAGGACAATCCGTTGGGCAAAAAGAGGAAAGGATGTTCATAGCAATCCTAATCAATCTTTGTTTGGTATTGTACAAGGCGGTGCCCATGAAGATTTAAGAAAATTTTCAGCAATAGAAACAGTAAAGTTAGATTTTGATGGATATAGCATTGGCGGGGTTGCTAATGATGGGGAATCTAAAGAGGATATGTATAAGGCAATTGATTATTCTATTCCTTATTTACCAGAACATAAACCACGATATTTAATGGGAGTAGGAGAACCAATTGATCTGATTGAAGGTGTTATACGTGGTGTTGATTTATTTGATTGTGTATTGCCTACTAGGATTGCACGTCATGGCAATGCGTTTACAAAGTTTGGAAAAATTAATATACGAAATGCAAAATATAAAGAAGATTTTTCACCAATTGAAAAATCTTGTGATTGTTATACTTGTAAAAATTATAGTAAATCCTATATTCGTCATTTGCTTGTTTGTGATGAATCTTTGGGTGGACGCTTATTGTCAATTCACAATATTCGTTTTCTAATTCGTTTGACAGAAGATTTAAGAAGAGCAATTGAAGAGGATAATATACTAGATTATAGGAAACAATTTATTGAAAATTATATGGGAAAGAATGGGAATCCGTTAAATTAATTGACTTTCATAAATGGATATGATATTCTGATAGTCCGAGGAGAGATTTTGATGGAACTAAGTAACATATTAATACAGAAAATACCAGTAGAACAAAGTAATTATGATAAAAAATTAGTTGTTTTGTTTATAGATAAGGAAACAAATACAATGAAAATTGCACGTCCACATTATCATGGATTGGATGCATATTTCAAGAAGAATGTTTCACAAGTAGAGGCTTTATTAGATTCTGAATATCGCTCTAGTTTTGTAGATGTTACAAAGGATTTTAATTGGCCGCAAGTTACCAAGAATATATTTCATATTATATATGATGTTAATACTAGGGAAGTTTTACAAATGAAGCAGCTAATTGATTATAATTATGATTGTATGAATTATTTTTATGAAAATCTAGATCCAAAAGGCTGGTTTTATACGAAAAAGAGATAATTTGATTATCTCAGTTGTGAAGTATGTTCTCACGTTTAAATAAATTGGATAGAGTGAATATCTGTAGATAATTAAATTATCTCAGGCTGTTGACAAAGTCGATTTTTCAAATCGGCTTTGTCACAGCCTTTTATATTTCTCCCACAAAAGTATAAAAAAAGAGCAAATTTAGGGATTAAACACCTAATATTTACTCTTATTTATACCTTTTTACCCACTTTGAATTTATTAAAAAGTTAAATTTTTCAAAATAGGTAGTTTGTCAACAATCTGAGATAATTAAATTATCTATTTTTTTCTAGTTCTTTATTTTTGTTAATTCCAATCATACTTCCAAAGATGCAAGTGATGGTTAATATCAGGTAGTAAATCAAATTTTTAAGTTCTAAGTGATTTCTTAATCCTAAGTAGTTGAATAAAATAATTAGAACAATAAAGATAAATGCAATTTTCAAACCCTCTAACCATCCTTTTTGTTTACTTACTTTTCCCATTAAAAATCCACCAATAAAAAGAGTAATAATTGGACATATAATTTCTAAAACAGTAATTGTTTTTTTCCCAATCATATTTATATAATTCATACCTGTAATAAGTAAGGTAAATAATAACAATACAAGTGTCATAATCCCAATTGTTTTTGCAACAGTTTTTAAATATTTCATAATATTCCTCCTACTAATTAATATGATTTTGAATAAAATATTATGATTCGTTCATAAGACAATAGAGGTGATAAGATGTATTGGACTTTAGTTGCAAAAACATTGTTTTTATATTTCTTTATTATTTTTGTATATCGTTTAATGGGGAAAAAAGAGGTTGGGGAACTTGGAATTGGAGATTTGATTGTGACTGTTTTGGTTGCAGAGCTTGCTGCTTTATCTATTGAAGCTCCTGATAAATCTATTTTAATTTCTGTAATTCCTATTTTGGTTTTAGTGATTTCAGAAATTAGTATTAGTTATTTAAGTTTGAAAAGTGAAAAATTTAGAAATTTTGTAGATGGGCATCCAACAGTTATTATAAAAAATGGAAAAGTAAATTTTAGTGCAATGTCAAAACTTCGTTATACTTTAGATGATTTGATTACACAATTACGTGGAGAAGGAATTAAAAGTATTGAAGAGGTAGATTATGCTGTATTAGAGACAAGCGGTGATTTATCTGTGTTTCAAAATACAAAAGATTATCCAATGCCTATTATTTTAGATGGTATGATTCAAGAAAAGATTTTACCTGAACTTAAAAAAGATAAGGAGTGGATTTTCAGTATGTTGAAAAAAGAAAATGTGAAATTGGAAGATGTTTTTTATGCATTTTATACACAGAATAAGCTTTTTATTATTCAGCAAAAAGATCTCTTGTGATATATTGTCATTCTATGTTACAATAGTCACATAGAATATATAGGTGGTTATAATGGAAAGCTTAGTAGAATTTTTTGTAGGGTTATTTAGTGGAATTCGTAGTGTTCCTTTTGGAAAAGAAATGACTATTTTTTTCATTTCTTGTTTACCCATTTTAGAATTAAGGGGAGGAATTTTAGCTGCGGCTTTATTAAATGTGAATCCAATTTTAGCATTTATAATTTGTTTTTTTGGTAATATTCTTCCTATTCCTTTTATTTTATGGTTTATAACGCCTTTATTTCGTAGATTAAAAAAATGTAAAAAAATAGAGCCTATCATTACAAAATTAGAGAACAAGGCGTTGTCTAAAAAAGAAAAAATTGAAAATATTCAATTTTGGGGTCTTTTATTTTTTGTGGGGATTCCATTACCAGGAACTGGGGCATGGACTGGAACGTTAATTGCATCTATGATTGATATGGATAAGAAAAAAGCTTTGATTGCTTCAGTTTTAGGTGTGATACTTGCTGGAGTGATTATGCTTGTAATGTCTTATGGTATTTTGGGGTTAATATTGCATTGATAAGTACCTTATTTAAGATTTAGTATTGTTCTTATGATATAATAATTTAAAAAAGCTATAAAAATGGGATTGTGCATAGTATTTAATTTGTGAATTGTTCATTTTTAAAATTTTATCAAACAGGTTACGGAAAATAATGTATTTATATATTCTTTATGAATTGATAATTAATATAAGAAGATTGTTAAGAAATAGTAAGGAAGAAAAAAACCACTTAGGATTATATCTAAATGGTTTTAATTTGTTTTAATTCTATTTTGCACAATATTTAATCGTTTAATTTACCAATATTTTTTTCAATGTTAAAGCTCCCATAGATACAGTAACTGGACTTGGGTTATTATTTGTGATAACTACTTTTAATCCTTCTTCATCTTTAAAATTAACAATTCTTGTTTCTGAAAAATGCATACATTTTGTTCCTTGAGGTAAAACAATAGTCATGCCATCAATGGGTTGGGAAAAACTGCTTCCCAAATTTTCTTGTAACGAAACCATTATGTTATTTTGAAATGAACCATCAGTCTCTATTTTTCCACAAAATGTTATTTCGTAATTTCCCGAATGAACGTTTACCATATTTTCACTGGTAGAAAATTCCCCATTTGAATTAAATGTTTTGGCATCTCGTATTGTGAGAATGTTAGAATTATTAGAAGTGTTATAGTTAATGTAGCATATGGGGGGATTAGGCCCAGTTGGACCAGTAGGCCCGATTGGTATTACAAAATCTAAAGTGTATTGTTCCGTATTTTGATTCATATCTCTTCCTCCTTTAGGGATGGTAAAATGGATATCCTTATCGAATGGTAACACTTGGTTTTGAACCAGGAGCACCTGCGGTTACGGTTCCAATTGAAATGGTTGGGATAGCTCCAGTAGGGCCAGTTGGACCAATAGGTCCAGTAGGACCTGCACTTCCAGCAGGACCAGTCGCTCCAACTATTCCTTGAGGACCAGTAGCGCCTGCGACACCAGTAGCTCCAGTAGCTCCAGTAGGGCCAGTCGCTCCAGCGGCTCCTTGAGGACCAGTTGCACCTAAGGGTATAACAAAGTCTAAAATATATTCTGCAGGATTTTGTTTCATTCTTATTCCTCCTTTCTTTTGTTTGTAAATTATACTTGCTTGATTGTTACTATTGATTTTATTCCAGTGGCTCCATTTTTTACAGAACCAATGGCCATAATAGGAGTTTCACCAATTGTACCAGTAGAGCTTACTTGGTCAAAAATATCATGCGATCTTGTTGGTACAATTTGAATAATACAGTTTGGTTTATAGTGCTGATCTTGCTCTATTTTCTTTAAAGCTTTTTCTATGTATTCATATAACTCCCTTACTTTATTCTATGAAGAATGTAAAAAAAAGGAAGGACATGTGTTTAGATAATTAAATAAAATTATTTATTTCAGATTGTTGACAAAGTGGTATTTTCAAAAAGAATATATCACTTTTTTAATGATTACTTTTCTAAAATTGTTTATTTT
>CAOJDP010000079.1 GCA_948433085.1 uncultured Caryophanales bacterium | reverse complement strand
TAATTTTTATATAAGTTTTTGAATTATCCGCATAAACACTATACTTATAAGCAATTTCATAATTGCAAAAACATTCATTTTACCACGAATTTACCACGATTGAATGAGCCTTGATATGACAATAAAACTGATAAGGGAGATAGCACATGAAAGCTGTGTATCTCCCTTTGTTCATGCTAAATGACTACTTTACTCTGATTTCAAACTTCAAGATAGCTTTCATCATTTCCGCATGGATTTCTCCTTTTAATTCTTCATCAACTTGCATAAGTAGAGCACCATTTGCGTGATAGCATGGTCGTAAGCATACTTTGGAGATATAAGCGTTATAAAAATCTAATATTTCTCTGATTGCCTTTTCATCTCCGCTGGTCGCTTTGCAAATGAGGTTATAAGAGGGATAACCATAATTTTTTTTCATTTGTTCTATTTCCTTTCGTTTAATAACTTCTGTAATTTCTTTAGTCCTCTATCCCGTCTGCTGTTAATAGCAGAACGTGATACATGATACAATTCTGAAATTTCTCTGTCATTCATGCCTTGAAAGAAATGTAACAAGATAGCAGTACGCTGTTTTTCTGTCAATTCTTGTAAAGCTATACCCAGCTCTTCATTAGATACACGAATTGTAAAATTCAAAACTTGAAATGATGTAAAATCAAAAAAATATTCATCGTTTATGCCATGTTCAACACGTTTCATTTCAGACAATTCACAAAACAAAATTTCATGCCTAGAACGTCTTGCAATTTGTCTTCTGTGGCTTGATAATGTACCTTTTATCAAAATCATCATCAAAGCATTAAACTGTAAACAAACAGCTTTCTCAAAAGAAGATGTTCCCATAATCTCACCCCCTTTCCGCAAAAGCCTAAATATATAAACGGAAAATATTAAATACCGTTTATACCGTTTTAGAGGATATATAGAAAAGAGTGGTGCTATGAAAAAAGCCCGAACAAAACATATAGTTTGTACGGGCAACACATTATTACATTATTCTTTTTTTATTGTAAGGTATTTTAAAAAGCGTGACGGTACGCTTGTAAGTTCTTCAAAAGTACCTCGTTCAATAATCTCTCCATTTTCCATATAAATAATATTATCGTATAATTCTAACAGTTCTTTTTTCAAATTATGAGTAATGGTAATGATTGTCAAGCCCTCTATCTTTAACAAATGATTTTCAATGTCATAGGCTGTCTGCATATCAATAGCAGAAGTACCCTCATCTAATATCAGAATGGGTTTGTTTCTTATTAAAGCACGTGCTACTGCAATCCTTTGCTTTTGTCCTCCTGAAAGATTAGAGCCGTTTTCTCCTGCTTCATAGAGTAACCCCTCTGGAAGTTTTTCGATAACGTCATTTAAACCACTGGCTTTTACAGCCTTATCTATGGACTCTTTGGAATAGTCTTCATGTAGGCAAATATTATCGTAGACACTCTCATTAAACATATAGATATTTTGGTGAATGATAGAAGATAGTTGAACAATATCATTTTCATTCATCATATTTAAGTCGGTATTGTCATAAAGGATTTTTCCGCTATATTCGGTGTAATATCCAGCCAAGAGTTTCACTAAGGTTGTTTTCCCACAACCACTTTTTCCTACGATTACATATTTTTTTCCTTTTTCAATATGAAGATTTATCTTGTCTAAAACTCTGTTTTGTTTCTCATAAGCAAAAGATAAATTGCTGATGGAAACAACGCTGTTAAATGTAGCTGACTGCTTTTTTGGTACTTCATTCAATTCATATTTGGATAATACTGTAAGCTTTTCTATAATCGGTTGTATGCTTTTGATTTTTGGTATATTCGTAAATATCATAATCAACGGATTAGCTAGATTACTGCTTACTTGTACCATACCCAACAGAGTTCCCACAGTTATACGCTCTGTAATGATAAAATAGGCAGATAGAAACAGAACAACTATTTGAACCATGAGTGCAAGAAAGGAAGATAAGCCCTCATTCAATGCAAATAATTTGTCAACACTATATTTAGTATGGATTGTATCACTATTTTCTTTATCGAATTTTTGTATTACATATTGTTTCATCGAATAAGATTTAATAATTTCAAATCCAGATAAAATATCTTTTAATTTGGTTGTAAAATCTGCTAATTGTGAAGAAAGTGTATTTTGCCTTTTTTCCAACTCTTTACCTAATAGACTTGGAACAAGAAACATCAAAGTAATTGCAACAAATACAACGATAGTTACAATAACATCAAAATAAATCATCAATACAAAGGAAGAAATAAAAATAACAGTATATTGAACTACTTCAAAGAATGGGAGTAAAAAGTTATCTTCTATCATTTTTACGTCATTTGTAATAATGGATAGATAATCGGCAGTATTCCTTTTTCCGAAATCTCCCATACTTTGACTAACTATCCCTTTAAATACATCAGTTCGAATTTGCTTAATGATTTTGCAAGTAATCCTTTTGCTAAGCAAGGATTGAAGATATAGAAAAATTCCCAGCATAACAAAATAAAAAATGGAGAACAAAACCATTGGAATAAATTGTTGCATATTCTTTTCCACAGCTATGTCTAATAATTTCTGTAAGAGTACAGCCATAAATACATACCCTAGGGAAGCAATTATGCTTGTTAAAATAGTGAAAAGAAGTAATACCTTGTTTTGTTTCATGTATATTTTCATAAAATCCTCCTTAATCATAATTATACATGGTGTATGTATGTATAATTCTAAAAATAAAATTGCCTTTCGACAATCTTATTTTTGCTAAGCGTTTTCCTTACATAATCTAACTACTTCATCATCAATTATCGGAAGCCCCAAATTATCCATGATTTTTTTAATCATTAAAAATTTTTCCCATGCTTCATCTTCTGTCACCATATATATGGTGGGTATTGACCAAAAGTTAGTTAAAAGGACAAATAACTCTGCTAATAGTCTTGAATGTTTTGTTTGTATAGAACCGTCTTTTATTCCTTCTTCTATTAGTTCTTGATACATAGGAACTAGCTCTTTGTTACTTTCTATCAATTTCTTTAAAAAAGCAGGACTTTCCATAAGCTGCATAGAAGCAATGCTTAATTTATGGTGTTCTGTATCATCAAAAGATGTCTTCATAACAAATTTTAGTTTTTCTAAACCATTTAGCTCTTTATGTTGTTTTGCCTTTTCAAAAGGATTTATTTCATCAAAAAGTTTTTCGCATAACGCTTCAAATACTTCCTCTTTGGACTTAAAGTGATGATAAAAAGCACCTCTTGTTAAGCCTCCCATTTCTGCTATAATGTCTAATACTGTTGTTTCTTCATAACCTTTTTCTAAAAACAATTTTAAAGAAGCATCTAAAATTTTTTGAATAGTTTCTTCAGGATATTTATTACGTGGCAATCTTGCACCTCCTCATACATACACTTTACACGTATACATTATCATGCATTATGCACGTATGTCAATATTTTTTTGTTCAATGCAACATTCTTATTCTTTATTCCTCTTGATTACCTCAAAACAGTAAAGAAAAAGTCCTGTCAAGAGCCTTGCCACCGTAGGTGGTGCTTGCACTCTTGATCGGACTTTTTGTTTGCTGTATCTTCTGTGAGAGGATAAAGGCTATTCATCTTCATCATCAAAATTCATATTTACGATAACCTTGCCTTTGCCGAATGGAACATAAGGGTTCATGTGCTTGTGTCCCTCAGTGCTTTCCCCGAACATATCAAGGCTGTAAAACTCATCATAGCGGTCTAAAATCTTCTGAAATTTCAAATGCTGGACAAACTCTTTGATTGGGTAAAGGTCAGACGCTGTGATGTCTTTGCCATTGATGTAATCCGTGATATACTCCCGTAACTGCTCTAATTCATAGTCCAGCCATTCTTCCTCGCTGTCAAAGAAGTTATCATAATGACCGTGTTTCAATTCAGCGTTTAATCGTTCTTCCCCTCTGACAAACTGACAGACTTCTTTCTCTATGTGAGAAGCAAATTTCCATGTGCCTGACAGCATTTCATTCGGTGCAACTTCTAACACCGCCATTATCTTTTCCAGCGTTTCAAAAGTAGGATAATTCACACCTCTTTCAATCTTGGAAAGGCTTTGTAGGTTGATACCGATAGCGTCAGCAAGTTCTTGCTGTTTCATTCCCTTTAGTTTTCTGACCGTCTGTATATTTTGTCCCAAATGCTTATAATTCATGGAATATCTTCTCCTTTCAATCACTTTATAAGCCTATCATACTTATTATTTTTGAAAAAGTCAAGAAAAAGTTCTTGACAAGTAATTCTATTGGCGTTATTATCATAGCAGATAGAGTGATTAAGCACACTAGGGTCAATCACACGCTTGAGTAAGCATTTAAAGAAGATATTTTCACTTTGACAGCATGAATGAGCATGGACTGTCAGACTGAAAATCGTGGTTTCCAAAAAGGGCTGGCTGGACGGGGCACGTCCCCCAGACGTGTTTCGGACAGACAGTTCCTTTTGGAAAGGCAACGCCGTAGGCGTTGGGCAAGGGCGTATATGTAACACCGCCCTGCGTATACATGTCATAGTACCTAGAAACTGTGATAAATAAAGGAAAATTTGCAATTTATACCCCGCAAAAAATCGGGAAGTACGAAAGGAGTAATGCAGTATCGCAACACACGAAAATTTATCCGTTAAGATTGATTACATCAGCATTGTATTTGAAACTGCAACCGCTGAAGATGTAATCACACACATTTTAGATTTACCGCCTGACATTTTCAATGTTTATCCGGCAACCGTAAAATTCAAGACCTATCAGACACGTTGGGAGATTGGAGATATTTATGTATCGGGCGACGCAAAAAAGACAGAGGACAACCCGAAAGGACTTGGCTGTTATCTTGTGATGACGGGCAGAGGGTGTGATGATATTTTTCAAATCCTCGACAGCAGAAATGCAACCTTTGGAGATATGTTCCGACGCTGTGAACTAAGATACGGGCTGGATAATTTCCATTTCACAAGGCTTGATGTTGCCATAGATGATAAGAACGAAATACCATTCTTTACCGTAGAGCAGATAAAGAAGAAATGCGAAAAAGAGGAATTTATCGCAAACAGTGAGGGCTATCACTTTGATGAAAGCAAGTTTGATGATTTTGATACCGCAAAGACGGTTTAT
>CAOJDP010000078.1 GCA_948433085.1 uncultured Caryophanales bacterium | reverse complement strand
TAAGTTATAATAAAAGAAATAACCTTTTTTAGCTATTCCCTGACTGAACTGTAACTTCTTGATAATGAGTTACTTGAAATTCCTTTGTAGGAATTATTGCTAAATACTTGTTATCTGTAATTCCTAATTCTTTTATCAATATTGGTAAATAAGCACATCCCTCTGTTATAATATCGTTATCACAACTTATCTTTTCTAAATCATTTATTACATCATCAAATATTTCTTTGTATATACCTAATTCTTCATCTTTTTGTATTACAGGATTTCTCATCCATATTTCTTCAGGTGTCATAGATAGATTTTTTTTACACAATGTATCCTTATTTAAGGCAACTTTTTTCATATATTTATCTAAATAGTCATCAACCTTAAAATAATATAAATTATACTTTTTTGCGATTATTTCACATAGCGTGCTTTTACCAGCACAGGGAGAACCACCTACGAAATATATTTTTTTCATTACAATTTTACACCTCCTCTAAAATTTTGTTATGCTATTTTTAGGAAATATTATCTTTACTTCAGTATATTTATATTGTATAGAATCAATTTTCAAACTTAATCCTAGTTTTTTACATAATTTGTTTGATAAATAAAGTCCCATTCCTGTTGCATATTCTTTTTTTCTATTAACTCCAGTAAAACCTTTTTCACACACTCTAATTAAGTCTGATTTACTAATACCACACCCATTATCTCTTATTGTCAAAATAACATTGTTTTTATTATTTTTACTTGATATTTCTATCAATTTATCTTTCTTATCTAAATATTTAATACTATTTTGAATAATTTGTGATAATATGAACACTATCCATTTTTCATCTACATAAATTTTATTATCTAAATTATGAAGATCTAATCTAATCTTTTTATTTAAAATGTAATGTCTATATTTCATAACTACACTATGCACTACTTCTTCAAGATTAAGTTCTGTAACAAAATAATCTTTTTCAGTATTGTTGCTTCGAGCATAAAAAAGGATTTGTTCTGTTAGTTCATTTATTTTATCTATTTCACTTTTTAATTGAAAATCTTGATTATTATCAAAAGTCAAAGATAATGCAGCAATCGGAGTTTTTATCTCGTGAACAAAACTCTCTATGTATTCTTGATAATCTAAAAAATTTTTTTCTATTATGCTTATTTTATCAAGCATACCTTTACAAGCCTGTTTCAAAGCATAATAGTATGCTTTATTTTCCAAGTTAAGTGGCTTCTTTAATATTTCTGCTATTAAATACTTTTCTTCTAAATTATCTACTAATGACACAATTTTTTTATATTTTCTTAAATTAAAAATATAAACTATAAATAAATAGGCTATAACTAATGTTATTAGCAGTATAATTGTTAGAATTATGTAATAAATTGGAATATTTGTTAAATATAAAATTCCAGTAATTATTGCTATAAGGATTATTTGGAATATTATAAAGGAAAATTTTTCTTCTAAAAATGCTGCAAATTTCATAGAATAAAACCCTTTCCTCTAACATTTTTTATCAAATCATCTATTCCTATTTCTTTGGCTTTTTTTCTTAATCTAGTTATATTTACCATTAAAATATTTTCATCTAAATAATACTTATCATTCCATAATTTATCTAGTAATTCTTCCTTTGTGATAACTCGCTTATCATTCATAAAGAAATAATATAAAATTCTAAATTCATTTCGAGTTAATTCTACTTCCATATCTCCCTTTTTGAGTAACGATAAATGAAGATCAAGTATATAACCATTTTTACTTATCTCTTTATAATTTTTAGGATTCGATAGGTTAATGGCTCTTTTTATTTTCTCTAATAAAATCATAATGTCATAAGGTTTGGTAATGAAGTCTATTCCTCCAACTTCAATGCTCATTAGTTCATCTTTTGTTGTATCTCGGCTAGTAACAAATATTACTGGAATATTTTTATCTAATTTAATTTGTTTACATATAAGAAATCCGTTTTGAAAAGGGAGATTTATATCAAGCAAAATCAAATCTGGATTACAATCTTTCAGTTCCCCACAAACATTTTCAAAGTTCTCTATAAGTATCACTTCATACTTATTTCGCTTTAATAATTTTTCTAATTCTTCTCTGATTTTACTATCATCTTCAATTATTGCTATTTGCATTATTAACCTCCCTCTAAACTGTTAGACTTCTTTTATATTTCTTTTAAAACTAAAATATGTGGCAATATAATATATTGCATAAATCACTAAAAACTCTACAAGCGTTCCTATAAAATAAGACAAATAAATCGTATTACTATCAAGCATTATTTTATAGATATTGTTTATTGATGTGATTAAGCAAAAGTTAAGTATAATTGGATATATAATAGGAATACCAAATAATATTAACAACTGCTTTCGTACTGTTTTATAAAGATTATCATCTCGTACTCCTAGATTACTCAAAACTTTATATCTATACTTATATTTATTAGAATCACTTAATGATTGAATAGCAATTATAGTTCCAACACTTGCTATAAAAATAAAAGACAAATAAATACAAATTGTTGATATTATCATAACCATAGTATTTGTTTCTTCGATAAGTTCTCCTTTAACCATTACATTATAACTTGTATTTACTGTTTTTCCATCCTCATCTATATAAGTTAGATGATCCTTTAACTTTGTTTTGATTTTTTCTTTTAATTCTGTTTTTGTCTTTTCTACTGTATTTACTACTAGATGGCTTTCATTTGTTTCTAATCCGTTTACAGACATATCTGGAACAATAATAGTATAGTCTGTATTAGATAATCTTGGAAAAAAGTTTTTTGTCATAATCTCTTTTCGTTCTAGTTCTATACCATTTGATAAAGTAATCTTATTTATTTTATTAAAATTTTCATCATTTTTAATTTTAAAATAGGCTACTACACTATATTCATTTTTTTTTAAAGTTATTTTATCCTTTCCTCTTAATTCTAATAACTTATTATAGTCACTTAATTTTATAACTGCATCATATTTTTTCTCATCACTTTTATACTCATACACAGGAAAAATTTTTAAATATTTAGCATTCCTATCTTGATATACATCATAAATAAAGTCATCCTTTATTGTATAATCTTCTTTAATTACTTTTAAATAATCATTTAGATTTTCTTTTTTATCTGCTATTGAAACATCATAAGGTGAATCTAGTTCTATTTGATAATCGTATGATCCTTTATTTAAACTAGATATATTTAAAAATAGTATAGCCAAAGTAATAAGCATAGATAAAGTTCCGAATACAACCCCCATTGTCTTTGCTTTTGCACTAAATGTCCTTACTATAAATAGATTATCTTTACTATACTTTATTTTCTTGTTTTTTAAGACAACAGATAATATAAAATCTCCTACACTAATCATAACTCCATATATACTTATAATTAAAAGGACAAAACATATTAAAATTATGTTCATAATGCTAGAATCTTGGAAAACTTGTGGCTTTAATTTCATATTCCACAAAAATAAAGCAATAATTCCCAAAGTAATACTTAATAAAAATATAATGTTTCTATGTTTTTTGGATTTTGTTATTTCCTTTTCGTTTTGTTTTTCTAGTGTTAATAAATCGTTAATTGATGATTTTTTCATTCTTCTATTTGCACGCCATAATACTAGAAGATAAATAAGGGCAAAATAGATAAAAATCAAAACAAATGATTTTAGATTGAGTTCAATAAATATTGCTTGAGGAAGTTCAAGTAATTTCACTATAAAAATAGATAAAAATTGACTTATAGCAAATCCGATTGGCATAGACACGAAAAGTGCCACAAATCCCAAGAGTAAACTCTCTAAAAGAAACATTTTATTTATTTTTCTTTTTTTAATTCCAAGTAATGCGTACATTCCAAACTCTTTACTTCTTTTTTCAAATATAAATTTTGTTGTATAATTAATTAAAAAACAAATTACTCCTAAAACAATAGCATTTATACCATACATTATATATTGAAAAGTATATAATCCCTGTGATAATTTCATTACTTCTTCAGAAGTTGAAATTAAGTTAAGGGCAAAAATTAGCGAAAAAGATATAATGATTGTTATTAAATATATTGCATAATCTCTGGCACTTCTTTTAACATTTCTTACTGCTAATTTACCTAACATTGCCTTTCGTCTCCTCCTAGTAATGTAAGCATATCAATAATTTCATTAAAAAACTCTTTTCTTGTTTTTTCTCCTTTTACTATTTCATTAAAAATCTTACCATCTTTTAAGAATAGCACTTTTTCACAAAAACTAGCAGAAAAAGAATCGTGTGTAACCATTAGAATTGTTGCTTTTAATTCTTTGTTCATTTCCTTCATAGTTTCTAATAACATTCTAGAAGATTTACTATCTAATGCTCCAGTAGGCTCATCTGCAAGAATAATTTTAGGATTATTGATTAAAGCCCTAGCACAAGCACATCTTTGCTTTTGTCCTCCAGATACTTCATAAGGGAATTTTTTTAATATATCACTTATTCCTAATCTCGCTGCTATTGATTCCACTTTTTTATCAATATCTTTTATGTCCTCTTTATTTACAATTAAAGATAGTGCTATGTTTTCTTCGATAGTCATTGTGTCTAGCAAATTAAAATCTTGAAAGATAAAACCTAAATTACCCTTTCTAAAGTCGGCTAATTCATCTTCCTTAATTTTTGTTATTTCAATACCACCAATAGTTATAAATCCACTTGTTGGTACATCAATAGTTGAAATGCAATTAAGAAGTGTTGTTTTTCCACTTCCACTTGCCCCCATAATAGCAACAAATTCTCCCTCATCTATATTGAATGAGATTCCATCTACTGCTTTTGTAATATTGGTATTTATACCATAATATTTTTTTAGATTTTCTAGTTTTAAAACTTCCATATCTAATTCTCCTTTCAGCAATATTATATCGCTTGGATCTTTAAATAAAAATTACAGTTTTGTAAGTAAATTTTTTAAATATTAGAATTAGATTGTTTTAATATTATATATATTTGCCCACTTTCAAAGTGTAATTTTAATTATAGTCTTATTAAATAAATGTCTGCTAGTTTACCTTCAAATGCAAAACTTTTCTCTATTTTTCCACCGTTTTTTACAATAGACCTGTTCGATAACTAATTTAATTCATAGTTATAAAGGCCACATATTAAT
>CAOJDP010000077.1 GCA_948433085.1 uncultured Caryophanales bacterium | reverse complement strand
GAATATTTGACTCTCCCTTAATCCCATGTCCTCCAACAAATTAACCAATATGGATACATAGTCCTTATCTTTTGTTGCATGACTAATGAATATCTTTGGCTTTTTAACTACCATTTGGCTTTCCTCCAATAATACTGAATTCTGAATACTATTTGGATAATATTTGTCTATATTTTTATAAATCGCCCGTAATCCCCCTTGTAATTCATTAAAGGATTTTTCATCTTTCCAACTATTAAAACCTTGTTTAATCAGTACCAAAATATCCCATATAAACTGATCACTTGTCCTGTCATATATTTCCTGCAACTCTAATTGCACTTCTCGTTTCCACAAAGTAAAGTCTGCATTATCATATATTACGTTGTGAACAGGCAGTCCTTGTCCACCCGTGCTGTGAAATTTTGTCTTTATCTGCTCTGTATCTTCTATAAGCTTTACTAAATCTTCCTTCATCTACATAATCCCCTAATCACCCCAGTAATCTTCTCCTTCTTCAGATATACTGCTAATTCCGAATAGCAACTGTAAAAAATCCTGTTTTTCATTTAGAATACGGATAACCCTTACGGTATCACCCTCAACCCTGTAAAAAATATAATTAGGCTTTACAACCAAATAATGGTAATCTGTTGGATATTCTATCAGATCCTCTAAGCAAGGACCTTCTCCCGGAAACAATTCTAACTGTTTGACAGTTGATGTAATCTCCTTGGAACAGGATTTTGCCTTGCTTTCGCCAAACTGCTTGGCAACATAAGCCTTTATCCCCTGTAGATCATCCAACGCTTTTGGTGTATAAATCAATTTCGGCATTTCACAATCCCAACGCAGCCTCTACTTCATCCGCTGTTAACCAACCCTTTTCTCTAGCAGACTGCTCTCCTTCTTCCAGTTTTGTCAAAAGCTGAATAGTTGCTTTTAATCGATCCAATTCGTCAACATCCACAATAGCGTATGCTCCCCGACCATTCCGAGTCAGATACACTGGTTGGTTTGTTTTTACTTCTTTTAATACTTCTGTATAATTTCGCAAATCTGATATTGGCTTAATATTTGGCATAGTCATCATCTCCTTTGCATTTATTATATGCAATACACAGATAAATAGCAAGAAAATTA
Source organism: uncultured Caryophanales bacterium (assembly GCA_948433085.1). Lineage (GTDB taxonomy): Bacteria > Bacillota_I > Bacilli_A > RF39 > UBA660 > UBA5026. Next base: position 4,202 of record CAOJDP010000077.1, on the reverse strand, counting down.
ACGTGCTAATTTACAGCTTATAAATTACCCTTCATTTTCATTTCTGGCTTGAAGATCACATATAATTACATTGTTAACCATCCTCTCCCCTTTAGTTCTAGTGGCAACATTAGTAACAAGAAACATAATCACCAAATATATAACACATTCTATTTTGAAAGGAACTAATTGCAATACTATCGAAAATATAAAATATAACACCAAAATAACAACTGTCGAGCTAGTCATATCCCTACAAACTAAATAATCTCTATTGGCTACATATACCATCTTATTATCTCTATATCTGTTATATATTTTATACCAAGCCGAATTTTCATATCTATATTTATGATCCCTTTGGTTTGGCATGTTATCATATATACTTTTATACCGTTCCAGAACTTGCTCTTGAGTAAACCTTATATCCTTTACTTTTTCTTTCATTCTGCTAAATACAGTTTCCCCTGGCAAGTGCCCCCAAAAATATATTATTTTGTTTTTCATACCTTCTGAGAATAAAGAATCTGATAACAAAACGAAAATATACAAAATAGACAAAAATAGTGCAGAATTAAATATCGTAACCAATAACGTTGTGAATTTATCATTCTGGTTCAGCAATCCTTCAATCGTTATTATCTTCTCTACATAAATAATCACAAATATATTCGCTAATGCATACAGTTTTAGTTCTTTGTCTCTATAATCTTTTATGTCTCCCACTTTTGTCTCCTTATCATTGCAAAACCCAATTTCCAATATTGTTATGAGCTATTATACTCATCAGGAAAGGTCTGTTCCCTTTACCGACCATTTCAAATGCTTTATAATCTGTTTCACTTGGCATGATACTCCCGTTAGGATGCGTGTGCCACTCTCCAATATAGTCAATCATACCGCCTGTACTTCCTTTAATTTGTTTGATTTTCTCAGCTACTCTCTGTATTCCTCCTGTAACATTCCCACCACTTCTCTTATTGTCTTCAGGTATATATGTATCCACGATGGTAAATCGTTTCAACCGTTCATTGATATGTCCGAACCAAATACCCATATTTTCTGTTCTTTCGTAAGAAATTCGATTAAGCCACTCTATCATTTTGCTTGGACAATGGATAGTCCATCCTTCTTCTGATTTCCATGACGTATATTTTCCAATTGTGAATACTTTAATAAAGTTATTTTCAAGTGCATCCTTATTAAAATAATTTATTATCAATGTCCCGCCATCAAGTTGAGAATACTTGTTTATGCAATGCGGTATAATGCTTGCATGGTTGCTGATTGTTGCATCATCTAATACCATGGTATCAGAGCTGCATCCAAAACCAATATGAAACTCCATATTCTCTTCTGTATCTTGACTTAACCAATTTTTTATTACTTCATTATCTACTGCTCTATGCCATAGATCAACCCGCATATCATAAGCATCCGGATTACGATTCTTCCCTTCTATAAAAACAGCACCCAATTTCCCTTCCATAAAAATCTCACAGCGAACAAAACGGTTTTTTATATCATTATTCATACAGCTCCAGTTCAAATTTCTCTCGGATGCTGTACAATCTATAAGTATTCCATTATTCAGCATGTTCTCACAAGAAAAACTGCTATTATCAACTCCACTTACTTTTATATCATCACCATACATGGACTTGATCTCTATCTCTAATGCCTTCGCCTTATTTAGTCCAATAGCATATTCACTTGCAATTTCATGCCTTACCAAATTATGCGGCATCAATATGTCATTATCATATAATGTTTGAGATAAATATCCCATTCTTGCCAATTCCATAGAAACTTTTGAGCCTAATGCACCACATCCCCATACAATAATGTCTTCCTTCTCAAATTGAGTTCCTGAAAGCCTTTCTGTGATTTTATAATTTAGAGACTGGAGAGCTGACATATTCTTTATCTTACAATTATCTATATGCGGATTCTGTGAAAAATCAAACTCCATACAAAAAGCTAAAAACTCAAATTGTCCAAAGTTACCAATTACTTGCTGCGGTCTTTTTACAGCAAGAATAATAAAAATGCTATTATTCAACAAAGGCTCTTGACTATTTGGATCATAATAAATATTTCTGTACTTTTGTATTGCATGATTTAAGCTTTGATAGCTATAAAACTTTCTTAAGTCTGATACCACGCCTAAATTATCACTAATATATTCGGCATTTACTCTTTTATCAAAAACCAGTATGCATGGCCAATGTTGACCACCAGCACTATAATCTCCGTTCTCCACTTTCGCATAACAACGGCTTATTGACAAAGGCAATATATAATGTCCTTTTTCCCTTGTATCATTGACTATTCTTTGCTCAAGCATTTCATAATCCGCAACCATTATTCCTATACTGTTACTGATTCTTACACATTCAAAACCATCCTCTTTTATCAGCTCACCATTCACAAGATCTGAAAACCATTCATTTATCAAATCACAAAACGCCCTGTCCCCATGCTCGTAAAACCATTCATCAATATCGCCCCTATATAAACATAAATTTAATTCCTTTATTTTAGATTTTGAAACTCCCATATTCAAATGTGGTACAAACGAAAACGGAAAATCATCTCTTGCTATAATAACTGCCGGAGCAATTAATGGATATTCAGGATTTAGAAAAATTAGTATTTTTTCCTTATTCCGAATATCCAAATTATTATAAACTCCACCAGTAGGCATTGAAATTATTACTTCAGCTTCAATAAATAGTCCATTTTCTATTTCACTTTCATATAAACCCGACATATTTATTGTCGGGTTTACTTCTAACGCTTGTAGAAATTCCTTGTATTGTGATTTACACGAATCAACATATTTCAGCTTTAACCTCTCACTGACTTTATTCTTCATTCCTAACTCCATATTCCATATGATTTTGGCGTATATGAGTTACTTTTTTTGACCGCACTTGTTGTTACTGATTTAACAGAAACTCCCTGTCCTGTGATTTTAAGCACGAGCGGTTTGGGATTCTCGCTATCCGGATATTCAGCAGTACAAATAAATCTCTCATCATCGTCCAAATGCTTGGTATAAACATTTTTTGCCCTATAACTAGGGGGATTATCATTATTTCTCTTAATCTGTTTGCTAGATGCAATAATATATGCTTTATCCTTTGATTTTTCCAAGAAATCTTCAATATCTTTATCGGCCTTTGCTCCATCTCCCTCTTCTGTACTAACGGAATGCCACGAACAGTGATGTGGAGCCAGTAGAATATCAAAATCTAAATCCTTATTATACTGAATAACCTCTTTCCAATTTTCGCAAGTAATGTCTCCACCCAATATTGCGACATAGGTATTTCCGTTTATAGTAAACGAAATTTTGAAAGACGCCGTACAATCATTTACACTAGCATTTTCATCATCTGTGTCTCTTTTAACAGGACGCAGTACAAATATTTCAGCACCGTAGTCTTGTATATTATTTATACTGGTAACACGTTTTCCGGCCCCAATAATTAAATCACTGTATTTTTTTAATTCCTCACTGTACCCAACAATTTTTACTCTATTACCTGACTTATTGAAGTCATCCGTCCCAAATAACTTCAATCGCCTATTTGCTTCCTGTCGTATCGCATCCGCGTCATCATTTTTATGTTCTGTATCAATCAGCAGCCTTGCCGGAACGAAAAGTTCATTGATTCTTATTTTTGTATCATCCATTTTTTCTGGAGAACACAAATTAAAATACTCTCTCATTCCTCTACAATGGTCTTGATCTGAATGTGTTAAAAATAGCGCATCGACATAAACCACATCATCATCACTTTTAAGATTATTATGTAAATATTCATTACAGTCATAATCGTTGTTGGTTTCTTCCTCTGCGCTTTTTCTCATATTGCAATCCATAAGGATGTTAATACCTTTATCTGTTGTTATAAGTGTCATATCCCCATTTCCCACGGGGAAAAAAGTCATATTATTTGCCATACTTTTCCTCCTTAATATATTGTTAGCACTCGTCCGCATTGACTGCTAACAATATATCATGTGATTCCGACTTTGTCAATTAAAAAAGCACAATATATGCTTCATTAAAAAATATTTTTATTTGAAATTCCAGTAAGATTAACTCATTTCTTCCCACTGGCACAACATTGGCACAGAACTTTCACAAACTGGCACGGCTTTGCGATTTACACGGTAAATCCCCTATGTTAAAATGAGTATCGTGAAAAATC
>CAOJDP010000076.1 GCA_948433085.1 uncultured Caryophanales bacterium | reverse complement strand
ACCATATTTTAATTCTCCTTTTTATTTTTAATCTCAGCGATAACTTACTATTTGTCTGTTAGATACATTATAACATTTTTTAACTTTTATTTATATAGTAGTTAATGAAAAAAAGAATTATTTTTCAAATTCTATTTTTTCAAAATCTGTTACTGTTTTACCATTTATTTTTAATAGCATAATTGCATTATCAATAATATCTTGCTTTTCTTTTTCACTATAATTAATCTTTTTTTGTAATATTTTAAAGACATCTTCACCAGTTGTACCATTATATTCATGGTTAGAAAATTCATAATTTAAAAGCAACAACTTTGATAATAATATAGTATGGAAATATTTTATAGTATTTCTCTCTTTTTCCTTATATACTCTATCAAATGTATCCATGCAATGACCCCCAGTTGCTTGAATGGTAACTCCCTTACTAACGATTGTCAAATCATTACACAATTTTATCTATTAATTTATTTTTATCATATTTATAAATAATTACTTTAAACCCAGATATAAATAAATCCCAATTACTAGAAACTTGATCGTAATCATAATAGCATTCACTTAACCCATTATGATATTCTAATTTTATTATCCAATTATAACTAAATGAATCACTATAATTATATTCTTTGTTCCAAAAATTCATTTTTGATTCTTTTATACCTTTTAGTATATTAAATCTTTCTGTTTCATTTAATAGAATATCTTTATCTACACTAGTATAGTTTTGTTTATATGAATATTTTGCACTATTATTATTTGAAAAATCAAAATCATATCTGAATATCTGTTTTTCTAATGAATAAATAAATGTAACTTTATCTATATCAATGACTGCCATTTTACCAATAGAGTGAAAATATCTATCACAATTAGGACAATATTTATTATATAAAGATGCAGTTATCTTTTCACCATCAAAATCATATTTTTCAAATCTAGGTTTTTCATTTCTATATATTGTACCATCTTTTATTAAATTATTAATATCATCATTATTTCTTTTTTTATAGCCCCTATAACAATAAACGACTTTTAAAGTATCTTTATTATTACAAAAAGGACAAGTAAGTGTTTTTCCCATAATAACTCCTATTCTTATAAGTTTAGTCCTAAAAATGCCTTAAACACCTATTTTTCGCACCATGACTATAATTGGCGTAATTATGGGAGAATTTTTAGTATCAAAAGAGGGTTTAGGATATCTTATTATGTATGGATCTCAAGTTTTTAATTTAAATTTAGTTGTTTCAGGTATAATTTTACTCGCAATTCTTTCAGTTATTATGTATTATATTGTTTTCTATATAGAAAAGAAACTTACAAAATAAACTGTACCTTAGTTTATAAGTAATTTCTAATTAAAGGATTGTATCCTGTAATTAACAGGAAACAATCCTTTTAATTTCCCCTTAGTAAAATTATATCACGATGCTAACGTAAAAGTAGGGATTAAAAGAATATACTTTATTCCCATTCGCTTTTAATCGATGAGTAAAAAAATTTAATACAATTGAATTATTAAAAAACAATAATCAATTTTGATAAAAAATAATAGTTTAAAATACGCAACATTAATAGTGAAATAAAAATAAGAATTATATTATATAATTAAGATAAATATAATGCGATGCATAAAGCTCTAACATTATCTAAAACAATTATCTATTGTAAAAGAAAAAAGAGAATAAAATAATCCTCCTTTTTTAACTATATTATAATCAATTTATAATTTATTTACTCTACCTCTATTAATTCATATTCTTTTGAACCAACGCCAAGATTGGATGCACAATCAATCGTATATGTTCCATTTCTAGACTCAATTCGTTCAATCAAATGATTTTTTCCAGAATCGTTTGATTGATATACCAAATCTACACAAGCTTGATCCAACGCAACAGGATCTAAAGAAGATAAGATTCCAATATCCTTCATACAAGGGTCTTCCGCATTTGCACAACAATCACAATCTACTGACATATTGCACATTATATTAATGTAAGCTATATTACCTTTAAAATAATCCACAACAGATTTAGAGGCATCTGCCATAGATTCTAAAAATTGATCATGGTTAGCCGTCCATATCTCTTCTGGTACTCCTGCACCATGAATATAAGCCTTTCCATATGATGAAGCACAACCAATTGATAATTGCTTTAAAGCACCACCATATCCCCCCATTGGATGCCCCTTAAAATGAGATAATACTAGCATAGAGTCATAATTTTGAATATTTTTTCCTAAATAGTTTTTTTGAATCACTTTCCCATTTGGAATTTCAATTTCTAAATCTTTACCTTCTGCATCCATAATATCAACATTAAAATATGTTTTCCAACCATGATTTTCCATCAGTTTCTGATGCTTTTCAGTCGTATTCCTTTCTCCATCATATGCAGTATTACATTCTACAACTGTCCCCTTTACATAGTCAATCATTGGCCTCATAAATTCTGGATGTAAATAATTTTGATTTCCTTCTTCTCCAGAATGTACTTTGACTGCTACTTTACCTGAAAGTTCTATTCCTAATTTTTGATACATCTCAACTACTTTTTCTGGTGTAATAGTCTTTGTAAAATAAACTTTTGATCTTTCCATATTATTTTCTCGCTTTCTATTATAATTTATTTTAAGGAATCTGTAGCTTTCGCACATAAATTTAAATCTGCTCTTCTTCCTAACTTATATGCAAAATAACCAGCTGCCCCTATCATTGCAGCATTATCAGTACAATATTTCATTTGTGGAACGGTTAATTCAACATTATTTTCCAAACAAAGTTCTTGAAATCGATTACGCAATATTTGATTAGCAGATACACCACCTGCAATAATTAAATGGTTCACATGATATTCTTTTAAGGCACGCATGGTCTTTTTAGTTAAAACTTCCACGCAACGGTTTTGAAAAGTAGTAGCCAAATCTGCAGTCCTAATTTTGTTTCCTCTTTGTTCTTCATTATGTACTAAGTTAATTACTGCACTTTTTAATCCACTAAAACTAAAATGATAACTATTATCGTCTAGTGGTATAGGCAAGTCATAAGTATCTTTCCCTTCTAATGACAATTTTTCAATTATAGGTCCTCCTGGATAAGGGAGATTTAAAACACGAGCTACTTTATCATAGGCTTCCCCTACTGCATCATCCAACGTTCCACCGATTTTTTCAAAAGAATAATCCTCTTTCATGTAAATGAGTTCTGTATGTCCTCCACTTACAACAAGAGCAATTAATGGAAATTTCATTGGTTTAACCAAGTTATTAGCATAAATATGACCAGCAATATGATGTACAGGAACTAATGGCCTATTATAGATATAAGACAAAGTTTTTGCAGCTTGTACACCTATTAAAAGAGAGCCAATCAATCCTGGACCATAAGTCACTGCAATCGCATCAATATCCTCCATAGTCATTTCTGCTTTTCTGAAAACCTCTTCTAAAACCATAGTAACATTTTCAATATGATGGCGACTTGCAATTTCAGGAACTACTCCACCATATAAAGCATGTATATCCATCTGTGATAACACAACTGTCGCTACTTCAACATTTCCATTTTTGATAATAGAAGCACTCGTCTCATCACAACTAGATTCTATCGCAAATATATAAGTATCTTTCATTTTTACACCTCTTTAATCATTAAATAGCCATCACTTCCATGATAGTATCCCTCTCTTTTTGCAGCTATCTTATAACCTAATTTCAAATAAAGAGAAACTGCTGCTTGATTGCTACACTCCACCTCTAAGGTAATATTATTTACTTTTTTTTCTTGTGCAAGTTGTTCCAAATACTTTAGTAATGATTCTCCTATTTTCTTCCTTCTAAATGGAAGTGCTACCCATATATAATTAAGTTCCATTCTATCATACATTAAACTATAAGACAAAATTCCCTTTAAAATAGTATCTTCATACTTTAAATAATATAGAAATGGATTATCCTTGATAATATTACCAAAGTGTTCTTCAAGAATCCTGTGGACTAATTCTAACTCACTATTATCCACGAGTTGAATCATGTTTTTCTTCTGCCTCTGTTCTCTTTAAATAATTCGGATTTAGAAGATGTGGATCTATTGAATGGTCAAATTTATGCTTTTCTATAACCAATGGTATGTTAATCTTTGGAATCATAGTTTCAAAATCAAAAGAATCATAACTAATCATCACTGTATCTTCTTCCATATTAGACAATATTGTTTCTAACAAAGTATAACAATCCTCTTTTATTACACCCAATTCCTGATTATATACCCCCGCATATACACAATCACGTCTGGCATCTATAAGTGCCAGTTTATTATTTTGAGTAGTTTCCGTAGATGCAAGCAACTCTAACTCAGAAATTGGTATAATTTCTTTTTCCAATGACCATGCTATCGTTTTCGCAACTGTACACCCCATACGAACACCTGTAAAAGAACCTGGTCCATTTACTACGTAAATTCTATCAATATTAGACAGTAGTAAATTTGTACAATCAAATGCTCTTTTAATCGCTGGTAATAGTTTTTCAGACAAACGATTATCGTTTTCTTCAATCGACAAATAAAGTTCTTCAGTATCTTTATAGATACCTACTATCATATTATGATACGCTGTATCTAAAAAAAGAGAAATCATAGTACTGCCTCACATAATTCTTCATATTGTCTACCGTAAGGTGTCAGTATCAAAATTCTCTTATTCTCGTCCACTATTTTAAATTTAATATGCAACCTTTCTTTTGGCAAAATATCCTTAATTGTATCTGCCCACTCTATTACAACTACTCCACCTTTTGTAAAATATTCTTCAATTCCTACACCATCAGTATTGCCATCCAAACGATATACATCCATGTGATATAAAGGTAATTCACCGTCATACTCTTTAATAATTGTAAATGTTGGAGATGTAATACTTTCATCTATACCTAAAGCATTGGCAATTCCTTTTGTAAAAATTGTTTTTCCACTTCCTAATTCTCCATCTAAGCAAATAATCATATTTGGAAATTTTTCTGATTCAAAGTTCTGTGCCAATTCAATTGTTTCTCTTTCATTTCGTGTCGTTACTTTAAATTCCATTTTATCACCATACATAGTATATCAAATTTTAAAATTTAATTACAATATTATTTGAATAAAATTAAAAGAAAATTGTTCTTTCAACTTTTTGTATTTTTTTATTAAATAAAAAAAAGCAAAAAAAAATTGGCAACTACCTATTTTCGCATACACTATCGTCGGCGTAAAAGAGCTTAACTACTGTGTTCGAAATGGGAACAGGTGTATCCTCTTTGCTATCGTTACCAATTTAAATATT
>CAOJDP010000075.1 GCA_948433085.1 uncultured Caryophanales bacterium | reverse complement strand
TCCTCCTACTTTATATTCTATTTTTGAGATACCATCCATTCTTTACATTTTATCCGTCCTTTCCAATCACTAAAAAGAGGGAATACCCCCCCCGTTTGCAATTAGCAAAGTACATTTGTTTTGCAAACTATTCTATGATTGTTTATTTCTCATTTTTAATATACCATACTGCCCTCTTCTTGGCAACTCTTTTTTCTCACTTTATTTATTTAACAAATTGTATAACCTTCAAATTTTTTGAAATTGAACACCTTATCCATTAAACCACTATTATAAACTTCTTTTTCACATTGTTATAATCAATTTGTTTTCATTATCCTCTTCATGAATTTAGAGTGTATCAGTCGTTTGGAAATCCATTTTTTAAATATAACAAATAACAAAGTTCCTAAAAATACTAATACAATTCCAATCCCATACATTGGAATTGTGAAAAATGTAACAGAATAAAAGCGCTTCATGAAACAAAATTGTAAAATAAATAAAAGCATCATGCCAATCCATAAAGTTCTTCTTAAAAAATCAAATGGCATACATAGTTTATACAACAATAAAAAACCTGTATATGCTGTAAGAAAAACAGCAAGCGTAGAAATTTGTGTTTGTGTAAAAAGGTTAAAATTAAGTAAAAGACTCAGCGTAATAATGTGAAACATAACCGTTAGTGCTGTTGGAACAGAATTCTTTAATACATTTTCGAAAAATCTTCCTTTAATTCGCTCATAATTCGGTTCTAATGCAAGAATAAATGATGGAATTCCAATTGTAGTTACACTAATTAAAGTTAACTGAATTGGCTCAAATGGGTAAGGTAAGTGAATGAATAAGAACAAAATGGCCATTAAAGTGGCATAAATTGTCTTAGTTAAGAAAAGAGATGATGACCTTTCAATATTGTTAATAGATCTTCTCCCTTCTTCTACTACCTTAGGCATTGCATCAAAATTAGAATCTAATAATACAAGTTGAGATACATTTCTAGCTCCATCACTTCCTGATGCGATTGCAATACTACAATCTGCCTCCTTCAAAGCAAGGACATCATTGATTCCGTCTCCAATCATAGCGACAGTATGCTGCTTTTTTAAAGACAATATCAATTTTTTCTTCTGCTCTGGCGTTACTCGGCCAAATATCGTATAATTCTCTGCTGCATACTCCAATTTTTCATCTGAAAGCGTACTAGCATCTATATAGGAATCACTTCCATCTATTTGAAGAGAAGAGGCAATATTCGCAACTGTTTTTACATGATCACCTGATATAATCTTAACAGTGACCCCTTGATTTTTAAAATAATCTAATGTTTGTTTTGCTTCTTTTCTAATTTTATCTTTGATAAACAAAAGTGCAAACAACTCTAAATCATTTGGTAAACGTTCTTTAGAAACATTCTGCTTGCTATGGAACAACCCCAATACTCGATGTTCATTACTATAAAAATTAATTTTTTCACGTAGCGAAGTTTCTATATTATTTAAAATAAACTCAGGAGCACCTAATATATAGCTTCCTTCTTTTTCAAAATGAACAGCTGACCATTTTCTTTTAGAAGAAAACGAAATAAAATAATCACTTTTCCAATGATTTCCACTTGTATACTGATTTCGAATTGCCTCAATTGTACTATTATGATCTGTAATACATATTGCATAATTATATAAAATGGATTCTATCTCTTTTTTAGTTTGATTTTGATAAGGTAATAAATCTACTACTTCCATGTATCCTTCTGTAAGTGTACCTGTTTTATCTAAACAAATCACATCTGTTCTAGCTAACATTTCCATACAATAAAGTTCTTGCACTAAAACTTTATATTTAGAAAGTCGAATGATACTTACTGCAAAAACAACGCTTGTAAGTAATACAAGACCTTCTGGTATCATGACCACTAAAGCTGCGACTGTATGTACGATTGCGTCACTTATGGTAGCATCAGGAATGGATATTTGCCTATAAAATAATAACCCCCCAATTGGAATGATAATACAAGAAATAATTTTTACAATTCGGTTGAGTACGTCCATAATTTCTGAACGTACTTTTTTTATGTACTTTGCGTCATGGGTAATTTTGGCTGCATAGTTATCTAATCCAATATGATTTACTTGTACTGTGCATTTTCCACTCATTATAAAACTACTAGAGAGTATAGAATCCCCTTTCTTTTTGATAATTGCATCACTTTCTCCCGTAATAAAAGCTTCGCTAACCTCACATTCTCCCTCTAGTATTGTGCAATCGGTTATTACTTGATTTCCCATTTGATATACCAATACGTCATCTAAAACAATTTCATTTATATCAATATGTTGTTTCAATCCATCGCGAATCACTGTTACTTGTTTTGTTGCAAGCACTGATAGTTGGTCAACCACTTTTTTGGAGCGAATTTCTTGAATAATGCTAATAATACTATTTGATATTACAACTCCCATAAATAGTAAATTCTTATACGAATCCGTAAAAAAAACTGCCAGTGCTAAAAATATATTTAAAAAATTAAATGGTGTTGCCAAGTTATTCCATATAATTTGTTTTATCGTTTTGGTAGGAACTGTTGTATCATAGTTCATTAATTTTTGTTGGACACGCATATGCACTTGTTCCTTGTTTAAACCCTCATTCGCATTTACCTTTATTCTATCTATTCCCATGCTCCTACACCTCTATTTTAGTATACCACCAAAGCAAGTAAAAATAAATTACAATTTTGAAAGAAAAAAGAAGCAATGTGCTTCCTATACAATCAACTAATTTATTTTAAGGAGTCTTGCACCAATCGCTTGATGACGAGCAGTTGAATATCCACCAAAAGACCAATTCCACATACCTGCTCTAACATCATGATAAAATCCAGCGCCAACTGTGACCATTTTTATTCCTGAATCTAACCAAAAATGGTCTGTTATATAAGTAGTACTGTTACTTCCTTTTATTTCTGTTGGTAATGCAATTAAAGGATTATCTTTATCATACCCCAGTTTTGATATCCATTTTTGGGTCCCACTAGGACTTACATATCCAATTGGTTGATAACATCCATCAAATTTATCTGATTCATATTGATTCTTATCATAACAAACATAAGTTTGATTGTTTTTGACATTAATTCCATCTATCATTTGATATACGTTTCCAAAGATATCTTCGATTCCTCTATAAATAATAGATGTACGATCCGTTCCATCGACACTTCCCGATTTCATTCCTAATGTGTCACATCCCCCACTTTGAATCGGAGCTGAATTCGTATTATTTGTATAACCAGGTCCTAATTTCAATTGCGAATTGTAATCTGCATATTCGACTAAATAGAGTAATTGTAAGATGAAGTAATGATAATCTAATTGTCCAAATTCTTCTCCTAAGTTTCTTGCATAGTTTCTAAAATCTGTAATGGTTGTGTTTGTTAAAGGTACTGTTCCACTCTTACTGTGGACTCTTGTTGCATCGCCTGACATGGTATATCTTCCCACACTAAATTCTTCACTTTTGGTATATCCTTCAATTGCTTCTTTCGAAATATAAATATATTCATACGTATCATCTTGATATCTTTTATAATAAAATTCTGGTATGCGCGTTAGTACTTCTACATTTCCTGTTGGTGCAAATGTAAAGTTTTCTTCTCCATAGTACGCTATGATTTTCTTGGTATCCGTATCGTAATTATAAGATACAATATCACTCCATGGGTAAATTGAATCAAAATCATTTTTTACAGGACTTGTCCCTACTTGGGCGTTTGCTTCTAGTTCAACAGATGATCCTATTCTTGCCCATTTAGAAGTAGATGTATTCAGTTCTCTTACAACTCCATATACAGCTGCACTGTTTTTTGTTTGCTTATGTAGTTCATTTAATGCTTCTTCTACGCTTTCAACTTTCCAATTCTTGTCAGATGGGCTATAGGATACTTCACTTGCTACATATTGATACGCTGCATAAGCTGTCATACTACAACTTACAATTCCTATCACGATTCCTAGTATTAGTATTTTTATATTGTTCTTCATCTCTTCACTCTCCTAATATCATCCAATGCTTCCTCTACTGTTGTTACTTTCCAATTCTCATCTTCTGGTGTAAATGACACTTCTGATGCATCTATTGAATTGCATTTTGTGAAAGCAATTCCTCTATTTTTTCTATAATTCCCACAATACTTATTTTTTTCTAAACTCTGCTCTTTCTATATTTCCTTTTTCTGAAAATTGGATATTTAATTTATCTAGTTTGTCTCCTTTTACTTTTACTTCTATTCTTATTTCATTGTCACATACCATTTGTTCGCTATTTAAACTACAGGTGAGATTTTTATATTGTGTTGATTCTTCTAACGTGTTTACTGCGACTGTATTTTCTATACTTTTTATATAGCCATTTACGGTTTCTTTGATTGTTCCTTTTTTCGCTTGATCGATTACATTTAGTATTATTGGGGTTGCGATTAAGGCAATGATAGCTAATATTACAATTACGGCTAATAATTCTATCAATGTAAATCCCTGTTTCTTTTTCATGCGTTCACTTACCTTCTATTTTGTACCTTTCTTGAATCACTTATCCATATATTTCCAGTACATTGCATTTCCTCTTAGAGAGAATCATAAATGCATATAGTATTCATACAATTGTATCTATCTAGCATTATTTTATATTTAAAACAATACGAAACGTTACATTGACATTGTTATTTCCATACATTCCAGCGAAATAAAATAATCCTGTACTGTTCCCAGATTCAGAAGCACCACCACGACGATTCCATGGCATAGAGGTGTATGCAAATTCGCCTTGATCTTTATACCAACTCGTTTTAAAACGAATTGTACTATCTGGATCGGTTTCTTTATAAAATGGTCCTAATTCTCCTGTTGCATCTCCTAAGATTCTATTATCATAATTAGACCTAAGGGAAGAACGATATCGATCGTAATATCTATCCCAAATGGGATTTGTAAAAAAGTCTTTATATAGAGAAACTAATCCACTAGATTCCATTGCTCCTTGTACTGTACAGCCCATTACATATTCATTTGCTCCACCTGATAAATCATAAATACCTGTGATATTTCCTGATGTAGATGAAAATGTACTTGCTGGGTTTAAATAATTTAAAGTATAAGTCCCATCTTGTTTTATTTGTGTACTTTCATATCGGTTTCCTGCAACGCTAGTTACACTATATCCTTTTGTTGGAACTTCAGTTGAAGAATAACCAGTAATAAATGCACTGTTGTTATTGATTCTTACCTCAGTTTGATTTCCATATTCTGAATGAGAAAGGTAAGCTACTGCTCCCCATTCGGTATTCTTCATCA
>CAOJDP010000074.1 GCA_948433085.1 uncultured Caryophanales bacterium | reverse complement strand
ACATATTTTCAAAAATAAAAAGACTTTTAACAAATTACTTTGTCAACAGTCTGAAATAAAATTATTTATTTATATACTTTTTCTTAAAAAAATATGCGATAAGTATTGTTAAGTAGTCATAAAAAATGATAGTGATATCCCAATTATAAATATAAACTTTTGTGTAATTCTCTTTCTCAAACATTCATTTAAAACATAATAGATTTCTATAATTTTATGTTATCTTTTATAAGATATATAATTTTTAAAAGAAGGATGAAAAAAGATTAGGTATCTTGTATAAATGTGTTTTTTCTTTTATAATAGTGTTGGTGAAGTGATATGAAAGAATTGATTATTGGTGCACATGTGTCGTTTCATAAAGATACCCAATTAATAGGAAGTGTGGAAGAAGCACTTAGTTATAATGCAAATACCTTTATGTTTTATACAGGGGCACCGCAAAATACAGCTAGGGTTACTATAGATGGTGAGTCTACAAAAAAAGCGCATCAAATGATGCATGAAAATGGAATAGATAGCTCTCATGTAATTGTGCATGCTCCCTATATTATTAATCTTGCTAATAATGGCGCAAATTATGAATTTGCTATCCAATTTTTAAAACAGGAAATAAGGCGTGTAGAAGCTTTGGGCATTACCAAATTAGTTTTGCATCCAGGATCTCATGTAGGATTAGGAGTAGAAATGGGTATAAAAAATATCATAGATGCACTCAATCAAGTCATTCAATCGGATACTAAAGTGCTTGTATGTTTAGAAACTATGGCAGGAAAAGGAAGCGAATGTGGAAAAACATTTGAAGAATTAAAAACGATAATAGATGGAGTGCATTATCCTGAAAAAGTGGCAGTTTGTTTAGATACTTGCCATATTCATGATGCAGGTTATTCAGTTGCAAATTTTGATGAAATTTTAAATCAGTTTAATGAAATAATTGGTTTAGAAAAGTTAGCTTGTTTGCACATTAATGATAGTAAAAATGAATGTGGAACACACAAAGATAGACATGAAAATATAGGGTATGGAAAGATTGGATTTGATACACTTATGCATATAATTTATCATGAGCAATTAACAGAAATTCCCAAAATTTTAGAAACACCTTATGTCAGTGCGGATGATACTAGTAGCAAACGTGCTTATCCACCCTATCGGTTTGAAATTGACGCAATTCGCAAGAAAAAATATAATCCAAATCTCATTGAAGAAATTAGAACTTATTATAAATAACGCTTATATTTTTCATGGTAGAAGTAGAGTAATTCCTCTACTTTTTTATACGTATCTGGTCTAAGATTAGATTTTGCTTCTTTCAAAACATCCTCTATAGAACCAAAAACGACAAATTCCCACTTAGTTTGAATGATATGATATAAATAGTGAGATTCATCCTTTGTCAAAAAAATACCATTCTCACGTGCAAAAGTTTCAATATCTTCTAATCTTAAATTTTCTACATATTTTCGAATCATTTTTTCAATCATGTGACACCTCACATTTAATATATGTATTAAATTTAGAATAATGTAATCTATTTTCCATAGAATGAAATCAAGAGGGTGATTTTTTATGTATCAAGAGATGAAACTTCCTTATGCTTATGATGATTTAGAACCATATATCGATACAAGAACAATGGGGTTACATTATGGAAAACATTATCATAAATACTTGGATCAATTAAATAAATTATTGAAAAAGAATAATTATAAAAATGAGTATTCTAAAGAAGCGTTGGTTACACATTTAGATATGTTTCCTATTGGAGATCGAGGTGCTATTTTATATAATTTGGGGGGTGTTTTAAATCATGAACTTTATTTTTTAAATATGAGTCCCAAAAAAGAAAATCAACCTATAGGAGCTCTTTTAGAGGCAATTAACAATCAATATGGAAATTATGAAAATTTTCGGCAACAATTTTTAGAAACTGCTTCTTATTTAGTAGGTTCAGGCTATACTTTTTTAGTATTAAATAAAAATAAAAAATTAGAAATCATTAATTTAAGTAATCAAGAAACACCATATCTATATGAGTTGGTACCTTTAATTGCACTTGATTTATGGGAACATGCTTATTATCTAAATTATCAGAACGAAAGGGATCGTTATATGAAAAACTTTTTTGAAATTATAAACTTTGAACAAATCAATGCACTATATGAAAAAGCAATTTCGTAAAAATCGTAGTTTTTATTCTTCCAGAAAATATCAAGATATCAAAGTAATAATTGAAAAAAGGTATAATCTTTTAATTGGTTTAATTGCAATTTTTATATTTATATTATTAATTGGTTTATTTCGCATTCAAGTTATGGAATATAGTGTTTATGCAATAAAATTAGAAGAATTGAGTCGTAAAATCGTAGAAGGAAGTACTGCACCAAGAGGTCGTATTTATGATAGAAATCATAAACTTATTGTAGACAATGAGCCAACAAAGATTATATATTATAAAAAAGAAAATGGGGTTTCTATAGAAGAAGAGATTGCACTATCTTATCAATTGGCTGATTTGATTTTTGTTGCAACCAATAAATTGAGTAATAAAAATTTGCGAACTTTTTGGGTTAAACAACATCCAGTGGAAGCAAAGAAAAAAATAAAAGATAGTGAGTGGCAATCTTTAGAAGAAAGAAAGTTAACTGGTACAGAAATAGAAAATTTTAAAATAGAGCGTGTAACAGAAGAGGAATTATCAGTTTATCAAGAACGTGATTTAAAAGCTGCCTATATTTATACATTAATGAACAAAGGTTATTCTTATTCTGAAAAAATTATCAAAAGTGAAGAGGTAACAGATGAAGAGTATGCTTTGATTGCGGCTAATGTAAATCAATTAAAAGGAGTAGATGTAAAATTAGATTGGAATCGAAGTTATCCCTATGGGGATACATTTCGAACTTTGCTTGGCAGTGTTTCGTCTAGTGAAAATGGTATTCCAGCAGAATTAAAAGATTATTATGTGGATAAAGGATATCAATTGGATGATCGTGTTGGAATTAGTTATTTGGAATATCAATATGATGAATATTTAAAAGGTACAAAGGATCAATATGAAGTTGCTTATAATGGAAATAAAACATTGATTCAGGAAGGAACGCGCGGAAATGACTTGGTATTGACAATTGATATTGAGTTACAACGTCAAATTGAAGCGATTATTACTGAAGAAATTATAAAGGCGAAACAAGAACCTAATACCGAATATTATAATCATTCTTTTGTAATTGTATCCAATCCAAACACAGGAGAGATTTTAGCGATGGCAGGAAAACAAGTAGTTTCCAAAAATGGAGAATATGTTGTTTACGATTATGCACCAGGTATTTTAACGTCTCCTGTTGTTGTGGGATCCGTAATTAAAGGGGCGTCTCATATTGTGGGTTATAACACAGGTGTTTTACAAATTGGTGAGGGACGTTATGACACTTGTGTAAAATTAAAAGGTGCACCTGAAAAATGTTCTTGGAAACCCCTTGGATATTTAAATGATATTACAGCATTAAAACATTCTTCAAACACCTATCAATTTTATACAGCAATGAAAGTTGCAGGTGTATCTTATTTTTATGATATGCCGTTTCAAGCGAGTAGCGAAGCTTTTTCAACTTACCGTAACACATTTGCACAATTTGGATTAGGTGTGAAAACAGAAATTGATTTACCATTAGAAAGCTTAGGTTATAAAGGTAAAAGTGAAGTGGGTGGACTTCTTTTGGATTTTTCAATCGGTCAATATGATACTTATACACCTATTCAACTTTGTCAGTATGGAATGACAATCGCAAATGGTGGAAAAAGAATACAACCTTATTTAGTGAGTCAAGTGTACGATTCAAAAGAGGCTCCTTTTACAAAGTTGTTGTATGAAAAGCAAACGAATATATTAAATACAGTGGATACAAAACCTGAATATCTAGAACGTGTTAAAATGGGTTTTCAAGAAGTTTTAAATTATGGTGGGACAGGATCAGGATATATTGATCGTAAATTTAATCCTGCTGGAAAAACAGGGACTAGCCAAAGTTTTATAGATACAGACGCGGATGGTGCAATTGATAAAGAGACTATTACCAATACATTTGTTGGTTATGCCCCTGCGGATAATCCTGTTGTAAGCTTCACTGTGATTTCTCCGAATATCTATTATTCTGAAAATGAAAGTAGTTACCAGACCTATGTAAATCGTAGAATTAGTAAACGTGTCAGTGATATTTATTTTCAACTATATTCATAAAATGTAAAAAAAGATTGAAAATTATGAGATATTTGTTATAATATAGATAATGCTTTAAAAAAGGAGGAGTTTTCTATGGCAAAAAAAGGTGAAAATAGAGAAAAAATCACATTGAAGTGTACCGTATGTAATGAAAAAAATTACCGCACTCCAAAGAATAAAAAGAACACAACTGCTCGTTTAGAATTGAACAAGTATTGTCCAAAATGCCGTCAACATACAGCACATAAAGAAGAAAAATAGTTAGGAAGATTGTATGAAAAATGATAAAGTTCCATATTGTAAATCCGCTTCATTCTGTGATTGATTATTCAAAATTAATCACATTACAGGCAAAAACGTTGCAAGAGCCTGTTGTCGAAGAAGTAAAGCAAAAAACTTACACAAAAAATGCAAGTGGAAATCAAAGATGGAATCGAAACCGTGAAACAAATGGAATAAATCCTAAAATTCACTAGAAAGGAGTATCTTATGATAGAAGTAAATGATATTAAGACAGGGATGACTTTGATTATTGAAGGAAATATTTATCAAGTAGTTGAATTTTTACATGTAAAACCTGGAAAAGGGTCAGCATTCATGAAGACGAAACTTAAAAATTTAAGAACAGGTGGGACAGTAGAAAGAACTTTTAACACCAATGTAAAATTTGAAAAAGCAAATATTGAAAAATCCAATGTGCAATATTTATATAATACAGGCGATACTTATTATTTTATGAATATGGAAACATATGAACAATTAGAGTTATCTAGTGATCAAATTGGTGATGATAAAAATTTCTTAATAGAAAATATGACAGTAATTGTATCTTTCTTTCAAGGAGAATTATTAGGGGTTATTTTACCTGATAAAATTGAAATGACAATTACAACTACAGAACCTGCTGTAAAAGGAAATACAACAAATAACGCAACAAAGGATGCGTATGTTGAAACAGGACTTTTAGTGCGTGTTCCACTTTTCATTGAACAAGGAGAGAAAATTTTAGTTTCAACAAGTGATGGAAAGTATGTATCAAGAGCATAGGCTCTTTTTTGTTTATTTAGAAGATAAATTTAAATTATTTTTTTACTACTTGAATAAATAAGATAGATTTGTTAAAATAAGAACAGATAGAAAATAGAACTGTCTACTATTCTTAATAGAGTGGGGAAAATCATGGAATAGTTTGTAAAAAAGCAAAAAACTCTTTGTTAATTATTTGCAAGCGGAGGAGGGGGATATCCCCTTTTTATAAATAAAGAAAGTATGACATAAATATATCTGAAAAGTAGCGGAGGAGTAAAAATGAAAAGAAGAGGATTCACATTAATAGAAGTAATGGGAGTAATAATAGTGATAGCAGTAATCGCATTAATTA
>CAOJDP010000073.1 GCA_948433085.1 uncultured Caryophanales bacterium | reverse complement strand
CTTGATACAGCCTTGTTCCGCTATCCTTTTCGGATACGGATAGAAGGAGATAAAGCCGTTGTGATGGATTTACATGGTTCCGAACATTATGGGCACTTATTCCAATACCCAAGTTTCCGGTATCTATCTTCTTTTGGCAGACGAGGCGATTCTCCAACGGAAATGTTGTCAATGGAAAACTTCCGTTTTCATAACCATAAAGTATGGACGTTGGATGCCAACAAAAGCGAATTAACCAGGTTAGATTTTTCTTCATCCGGTGATTCACTGCTTCGTGAGGAAACGGTAACATTGGATGAAGATATACTTCGACCGCTTGATTTTGCCATATATAATGATACGACATTTGTCATTCCTGACTATTCAGGTGAGAGCCGTTTTTTGAAGGTTAATTGTAAAGGTAAACTTATAGAGAAGATAGGCGCTATACCTACAGCGAATGAGAAAGCTTTGCAGCAAGCCCGTCCGGCATTAGCACAGGCATGGCGTAGCTTTTTAGATTATAATCCCCATAATGGCGTTTTAGCTGCTGTCACTCAGTTGGGAGAGGTGGTTGAAGTTTATAATTTGAAAGACAGTACTCATGTTGTTCGTATCGGTGAGCATGACGAACCTGAATTCAAAGTATCCGATGGATATGGTATACCAACAGGCATCATGGGATTCAGCGATGTTCAAGTAACGGATAGTGCCATTTATGCGGTGTTTCATGGGACGTCCTTTAAAGAGATAGCAAGGCAAAGTGGAAAACTTCCTGACGGCGGAAAGTACATTTATGTATTTAGCTTGAAAGGAGAACCGCTGTATAAGTATGTGCTCGATCATTATATATATGGTATTTGGGTAGATGAAGCTACTAAAACGATAATGGCGACAGATGTAAATAGCGATCAGCCAATACTAAAGTTTTGTTTTGGTAGCGTATGAGAGAATTAACATGATTAAAGGAGCAGAATGATGCGTTTGTTCATCTTGGCGGATTTGCTTACATATCATCTGCTCCTTAACCCCTAAAAAGAAAGGAGGTTATTTAGATACAAACATAAGAATAAAAAATTAATGTAGCAAACTATTGCTATTCTGTTGAAATGATAGATACAGAAGAAAAACGAAAAGTACAATTTAAAAAACTACAAAATGAAAAAGAAAGTAATGGGCATTATTGCCGTTGTTGCTATTGCCGCTATTGCGGGATACAATATGTTTACTTCACCAAATGATGTGAAGCTGTCTAGTTTATTTATGGTAAATATGGAGGCGTTGGCTCAAGGTGAATCCTCAGGAGGAAATTGTGAGCCCTCATCTAGTAGAGAATGTTGTGTATGTAATGGCATTCACTACACTTATCAGGCTTCTGTTAATAGAAGTTGTGATACAAAAAGTGGCTGTAGTCACTGGTAATAATTGAGTTGAATTAAGCTACCTTAAAAGAAAATCATCAGAATTTATCTGTTAAGGTGGCTTTTATAAATAATACTATGTATAAAAATATAATTATAATAGCTAGTATTGTGGTCTTTATATTTTGTTCTTGTTCTTCTAATAGAACAGATGTGCAAAGACTATCTTTGAAATCGCAAGTCTTAAATGATGAAATATTTACCATGATGCCGGGCGATTTACTTTTGACTGATGACTATTTGGTTTGGTCCGATCCATTTGCTCGAGACTGTTTTTTGCATGTGCATAGTGCATTAACTGGTGAAGAATTAGGAGTAATGGGAAAAGTAGGAGAAGGTCCTAAAGAATTTATTACGCCTATGACTAATAGATATTGTGTAGATAATAAACTTTTTGCTATAGATGCAAATGGGAAGACAGTTGGTTATTTATCTATTGATAGTCTGATAAATGGACAGGAACCATTTTGCGAATTGTCGGATAAAGAGAAAGAAATGAAGATGGAAAAAGTAGATAAGGACCTATATATAAAATATACAGAAAATGGTTCAGAAAATTATTTTCGAACAATAATAAATGGGCAAGAATCATCGTGGGGTGTTTATCCTATCCCTGAAATTAAGGAACATATTGGTATTTATGAATCTTATGATCCAATTGAAGGATTGTTTCTGATTTCGTCTTTCAAGTTTCCATATTTGGCTTTGTATAAAAAAGAAAATTCTACTTTTGTTTTACAATGGGAACGGAAAGTTAATAAAGAAAAGAATTATACTATTGCAGATGATAGAGTTATATTTGATAGAAAAATAGTTGGAGCGTATGATGTATGTATGAGTAAGGATTATATAATTACTTTAGAACGGGATCGTGAGAAAGAGCCCGTAGATGAATCTACGGTTGGTCGCAATATAAGTAAGTGTCCTCATACACTGTTTTTGTATGATTACAATGGTAACTTGTTGAAAATAGTGGATATAGGAATGCCTGCAATTAGAATAGTAGCTAATAGAAAAAGTAATACTTTATATGCAATAGGAGTTGATCCTGATTATGTGTTGGCTAAATATGAATTATGAGAATTATATTGTTGACCATAGTGATTTGGGGAGGGATTTGTTTGGTGGGCTGTGTTCCATCTTCATCTACAGTGCCACTTGTATACAGTAGCATCTTTTTAAAAGATACTACTGTCATTTTAGAAAAAGTGCCGATGTATCCTGCTCAATTTA
Organism: uncultured Caryophanales bacterium; assembly: GCA_948433085.1. Lineage (GTDB taxonomy): Bacteria > Bacillota_I > Bacilli_A > RF39 > UBA660 > UBA5026. The sequence continues at coordinate 3,237 of CAOJDP010000073.1, read as the reverse complement.
ATCCTCGGTGTATCTTGTTGAGTAATGAGAGAATTTTAGTGCGTACTTCAACTTTGGATAATGCAGTCTATTCTGTATTCTCTTATCCAGAAATGAAACATTTATCATATTTTGGTGAACAATCTGAATTTATTGTGCCTTTGGAGCAATTTAATGATGAACTTTATTTGGTTCGTAATGATTCATTATATTTTTATAAATGGATTGAAGGTGACTCATTGAAGTTATTTTCAACTTCTTTTTTTGATAATATAATGGGACAACAAATGTTAGGAGTAACTAAACTAAATGATAATTTGTATGCTTATACTAACAATTGTTTAGATAAAGGAATGAACGAATTTTTTATCATAAATTTATCTCAAAAACAAAAGGAATCTAAAGGCGTATATCCAGATACACATGTAAATTTTAGTTCTATCAGTGATTTTAAATCAGCTTATGCTCACGAAATTATAGCAAAGCCTGATGGAAGCCGTTTATTGGTGTTTTACTATAGGACACGGCGTTGTCGTATTTATAACCAAAACGGTATATTACTTCGTGACATTTTGTTGAATTACGAACCTTGCCAGACTATTATAGATACTGACATAAAGAGACGATTCTTGCATATAAAAGATGCATATGTTACTAATAATATGATTTATTTGTTGTGTCCGGATACAAAAGAAGTAAACTCACCTTCCAGTTTACTTGTTGCAAATTGGGATGGAGAATTTAAAGCTATATATCATTTAGGGCAAACTATATCTTATTTTTTTATAGATGAGTTATTGAATTGCTTTTATGGTGTAAACTCTAATGATCCCTATCATTTTTATAAGTTAAAATTAAGCAAGAATTGATTATGAAATATATTGTGTATATAATTTTTTTTTCCATTTGTATATTCTCTTGTCAAAATGAGAAGAGTATACAAGCTGAGAAAATATTAAAGAAATGGATAGATAAAGAGATTATTTTTCCTGAAAATCTTAATTTTAGTATTCAAGGAAGTGAAAGGGCTTCGAATTTTGCTATACGTGATAGTGAATTTAAGATAGTAGCATATGTAGACTCTATGGGATGTACCAGTTGTAAGTTGCATTTATCTGAATGGGCCAATTATATTAACAATATTGATTCTATTTATCCTAATAAAGTTCAGTTTTTATTTTTCTTTTTTCCCAAAAATGGACGTGATATATACCTTACCTTAAGAGTGGAAAGATTCATATATCCAATTTGTATTGATACATTGGATATCTTAAATAAAATAAATCACTTTCCATCTGATATGCAATACCAGACTTTCTTATTAGATAAAAATAATAAAGTTATGGCAATTGGTAATCCGATACAGAATCCTCGTATAAAAGAACTTTATTGGAATATAATTTCAGGTAGACAAGATTCATCTTTGTTGGATAATCAACCGCTAACTACTGTTTCACTTTCTTCGTCTCAAATAGAAATGGGTAATTTTTCTTGGGAAAAGGAGCAAGAGGCAGAATTCGAAATCTGCAATACTGGAGAAATCCCATTAGTAATTAATGATGTGATTACGTCTTGTGGTTGTATTACTGCAAAATACCCTAAGAAACCACTTAACCCTCATGAAACAGCAAAGGTGAAAATAATTTATAAATCAGAGCGCCCGGAACGTTTTGATAAGACTATTGCAGTTTATTGTAATGTATCTAATGCACCATTACGAGTGAAAGTTACTGGAAATGCTCATTAAAAGTGTATGAACAGGAATTTTAAATATACTTTAGTTATTGTACTTGTTATCATGTTAATTGGAAAAGTAATAATAAACTCTCTTAGAAAAGAGAATGTTACTTCTTTGGAAACAGTATTACAAGTGGCTGGTGAAAATAGACAAGAGTTGGAAAAGGTGCTTCATTATTATCGAATAAATTTGGCGGACAGTCTAAAATATAAAGCTGTTTGTTTTCTAATAGAAAATATTCCTTTTTATACTTATTCTGATGGAGAACAATTAGAAAATTATAAATCCTACTATACATGGTTGAAAAAGAGCAAAAGTAAAACACCGCAACAAGTAGTTGATTCTATAAAGAAAATATATGGTCCTATGAAAGAGCCCAGTAAGAAGCGGGATATTATGGAGATAGATTCCGCTTATCTATGCCATAACATTGATTGGGCATTCAAAGTCTGGCAGGAACAACCTTGGGGAAAGAATATCTCATTTGAAACATTTTGTGAGTACTTACTACCTTACCGGATAGGGGATGAACCATTAACTTATTGGCGTGAAACGTACTATGAAAAATATAATTCGTTGTTGGATTCATTGCGTATGTCTGATTCACTAGATATTGAAGACCCTGTGGTTGCCGCTAATTATCTAATAAGTAAATTGCCTGATAAAAGCTATTATTATACTTCTGTAACGCCCTATCCATTTGGGCATATAGGGCCGGAATATGTACAATACTTATCCGGTACATGTAGGGAAGTGACCGATTTTGCTGTGTATCTATTCCGTGCTTTGGGTATTCCTTGTGCCATAGATTTTGTTCCTGCACGAAGTTACATAAATGCCGGGCATTTTTGGTTGACAACATGGAATAAGGATGGAGAGGAGTATATGACCGATTTCCCGCAAAAATTAAGACCTGTACGTAAGAATTGGTGGTATCGGTGGGATGATAGTTCCAAAGTGTATAGATATACTTTCAGTGTGAATAGAGGCCTGTATGAACAAATGGCAAAGTATGGTGAAGAAGTATATCCTTTTTGGCGTTTGCCAAAATTTACAGACGTAACTTATGGATATGGCTATAATTTTAAGAAAGAATTGGTTATTCCTTTAGACAAACAGTATAAAACAAAACGAAACGGAAAAATTGCTTATCTATGTGTCAGCGCGAGGGATCGTTGGACACCCGTTGATTGGACTGTATATGATGCCGGTCACTTAGCGTTTCAGTATGTACGGAAAGGTTCGTTTATGAGAGTTGCTACCTATGAGAATGGGGAATTATGTTTTTTGACTGATCCTTTTTATGCTGATAAACAGAATGATGAAATTCATTATTACCCTGTAGGAAAAGAGAGGCAAGATGTGGTATTATATGCAAAATGTAATATTGAAATAGAAAACAGGTTCAGAAATAAAATGATAGGGGGAGTTTTTGAAGGGAGCAACCATCCTGACTTTCTGGAAAAAGATACTTTGTTTATTATACAAGGCAAACCTAATCGTTTGAATACGACTGTCAA
>CAOJDP010000072.1 GCA_948433085.1 uncultured Caryophanales bacterium | reverse complement strand
AATAATTCTACTCATATTTCTGATATTTTATCCTTCAACTAGCACAACGCGTTATATTAACACAATCGTAATTCCAGATAATACAGATATGTTAGATAATGTATTATATTGTGTATGGTTTACGAAAGATAAGAAAAATTATTACTTCAATAAAGATTCCATCAGAGAAAAATCAATTTGGAAAGATGTCGAATGGGGAAAACGAGAAAAAAACTATAATTCCAAAGGAAAAGACCCTGGTAATGTTTGGATTCCTACAGAAGATGATGGAAAAGCAAATATTACAAATCACATCTTATTAAGTAGAAATGCAATATTAGATAAACTATTATCCACAACATTAGTACAAAAGGATAAATACTTACTTATCGATGATATAAAAATCAACTATAAATACAAAAATTTTGATTGTGATGTAAAAATAATTTTAAATAAATATTCTGATATTAATTTTGGTCAATTTATTTTAGAATCTGGAGCTGATGAATATAAAGGAAAAGTTGTTTTTGGAACATCAGAAAATATGGAAAAAATTAAAGATGGTACAGTGGATATGATTGTCACATCCCCACCATATTGGGATTTAAAAGACTATTATAAAGAAAATCAAATTGGTCAAGAATCGTATGAGGTATATAGTGATAGAATGTATTCAGTTTGGGAACAATGCTTTAATAAACTAAAAGAAAATGGAAGTATTTGGATTAATATAAATATAAGAACTAGAAATGGCAATCCTATATTATTACCAAAATTATTTATTGCACAATGTAACAAGATTGGTTTTAAATATAGAGGGATTTTAATATGGCATAAATCATCTGGGATTCCGACTAGTGCAAGAAATTTAAGCGATCATCATGAATATGTTCTTATATTCACAAAATCTGATCATTCGAAAATAGAAGCTAAAAGATTCAAAGAATACTGTGATTATAAAAACGAAAACATATCACATAAATTGTTTTGGAATATTAATAGAAAGTTTGGTAGCGTTGGAAAAAATACGATTCATCCTGCAATATTTCCTACAGAATTAATTAACAGAATCAATATGGTTTCTACAGAGCCTGGTAATTTAGTTGTAGACCCATTTTTAGGAAGTGGAACAAGTTTGATTGCTTCATTAAATCATAAAAGAAATTTTATTGGGTATGAATTTAATGAGGGGTTTCAAGAACTAATGGAAAGTAGATTTCAAAATGAAATTGTAGATATTCAAAACAATAAAGTTGAGTATAGAAATACAATAAAATAGCGTCTTAAAAGCCAATCTGTTCGAATGCTTTATTAGATTTGGATTAGAAATTAAGTTAAAAAACCTAAGTGAACAAATGCATCGTCTATAAAATAGTTTAGTAGAAAATGTATCCTTATCATGTTAAGTCCATTTCTAATTTCCTCCACTTCTATAAACTTATGATTAAGGAATTTAGTAGCAGCATTATTTTTATAAATACATCATAAAAACTTGATGTTTTTTTTTAGTTGTTGTACTATAGTAATAGTAAAAGAGTAGAAAAGAGGAAAATATGGCAGATATTTATAATTTTACACCAGTAGGTGTTAATGAAGAAAAACATACAGTAGACTATGAAATGTTACAAAAAATGGATGCTTATTTTAGAGCTGCGAATTATTTATCAGTAGGTCAACTTTATTTATTAGATAATCCTTTATTACAGGAGCCATTAAAAAAAGAACATATTAAACGTAAAATTGTAGGACACTGGGGAACAGTTCCAGGTCAAAATTTTATCTATGTCCATTTAAATCGTGTCATTCAAAAATTTGATTTAGACATGATTTATATATCTGGGCCAGGACATGGTGGAAATGCAATTGTTTCAAATGTTTATCTAGAAGGAAGTTATAGTGAAGTATACCCTGATGTAAGCGAAGATTTGAATGGAATGAAGAAGTTGTTCAAACAATTCTCTTTTCCAGGGGGTGTTTCTAGTCATGTTGCTCCAGAAACACCTGGCTCAATCAATGAAGGAGGAGAACTGGGCTATTCGCTAGCGCATGCATTTGGAGCCGTATTTGATAATCCAGATTTAATTGCGACTTGTGTTATTGGGGATGGAGAAGCAGAAACAGGTCCACTCGCAACTGCATGGCACTCTAATAAATTTTTAAACCCAATTACCGATGGAGCCGTTTTACCTATTTTGCATTTAAATGGTTATAAAATTAGTAACCCAACTGTTTTCTCTAGAATTTCAAATGAGGAATCTAGAAAATTTTTTGAAGGTTGTGGTTGGAAGCCCTATTATGTAGAGGGTGATGATCCAATGACTATGCATGAAAAAATGGCTAGTGTTATGGATGAAGTGATTACTGAGATTAAAAATATTCAAAATCATGCACGTACTACAAATGACGCAACACGTCCAATTTGGCCAATGATTGTGTTTCGTTCCCCAAAAGGATGGACAGGGCCAAAAGAGATTGATCGAAAAAAAATCGAAGGTACTTTTCGTGCACATCAAGTACCCATCGGAATGGATCAAGAAGAACACTTAAATCTTCTAGAGGCTTGGTTAAAAAGTTATCGTCCTGAAGAATTATTTGATGCAAATGGAACATTAATACCAGAATTAAAGGCACTTGCGCCAAAAGGAAAACAACGTATGGGTTTGAATCCTCATACCAATGGAGGGCTTCTTTTAAAAGAATTAAGACTTCCAGATTTTAGGATATATGGAGTAGAAGTTCCAGTCCCTGGAGCAGTTGAATCTCAAGATATGTTGGTATTAGGTAATTTTGTAAGAGATATTTTTGCATTAAATAGTGAAAACCACAATTTCCGTATTTTTGGGCCTGATGAAACAATGTCTAATCGTCTGAGTAAAGTATTTGAAACAACAAATCGTGTATGGAATTTAGAAGCAAAAGAAAATGATGAATTTTTAGCACCAGATGGTCGTGTAATGGATTCTATGTTAAGTGAACATTTATGCGAAGGATGGTTAGAAGGATATTTATTAACAGGTCGCCATGGTTTTTTTGCAAGTTATGAAGCCTTCATCCGTATCATAGACTCTATGTTTAGCCAACATGCAAAATGGTTGAAAGTAACGAAAGAACTTCCATGGAGACAAAAAATTTCTTCTTTAAATTACATACTATCTTCTAATGTTTGGCAACAAGATCACAATGGATATACACATCAAGATCCTGGATTTTTAGATCATGTAGCAAATAAAAAAGCAGATATTGTACGTATGTATTTGCCACCAGATGCGAATTGTTTATTATCTGTATTCGATCACTGTATTCGTAGCAAAAATTATGTGAATGTAATGATTACATCAAAGCATCCTAGACCACAATGGTTGACTATGGAACAAGCTATTCGACATTGTACACAGGGGATTAGCATTTGGAATTGGGCAAGTAATGATCAAGGCTGCGAGCCAGATATTATACTTGCAACCTGTGGAGACACACCAACTTTAGAAGGGCTTGCAGCTGTGATGATTATGCGTAAATATCTTCCTGAAGTTAAAATTCGTTTTATAAATGTAGTAGACTTAATGAAGTTGGTGCCAAAAGAAGATCATCCACATGGCTTAAGTCATGAAGATTATGATACAATATTTACAAAAGATAAACCAATTATATTTGTTTTCCATGGTTATCAATCTTTGATTCATGAACTTTTATACCATCGGCATAACCGTAACTTACACGTATGTGGTTATCGCGAAGAGGGAACAATTACCACTCCATTTGACATGCGTGTTCAAAATGAAATTGACCGTTTCCATTTAGTAATGGATATGATACAACGCTTGCCAAATTTAGAAAATCGTGGTGCTCATATTTTTCAACTTATGAAAGATAAATTGGTATATCATAAACAATATATCAAGGAATATGGGGAAGATATTCCTGAAGTAAAAAATTGGAAATGGGAAGCAAGAGATAAATAAAAAAGTATAATTACAGTTGAGAATCGTTTCAAAAAATTGATTCATGCATTCCATAAAATTTTAAAAAATGGAAACTAAAAAATTTGCTAAAAATGAAACAAAAAGTAGACAAAAAAATAACTGTCTGCTTTTTATATGATATGAAGGATAAAAGGAAGTTCAAAATAAGGTAAAAACAAGTAAATAGTGTAATAAATTCTTACAATAGAAAATATAGATTTTTATAAAAAAATCGTGTAAAATGATAGTAGGTGATTACATGGGAATATTTGATAAATTTAAAGGATTATTTCAAAAAGAAAATAAAGAAGAAGTCGATAAATATGATATAGGACTTGAAAAAACTAGAAAAGAATTTACTTCTAAATTAAATTTGCTTACAATGAAATACAATCGGATTGATGATGCATATTATGAAGAATTAGAAGATATTTTAATACAAGCAGATATTGGAGTAAATACTGTTATACGTTTTATAGATCAATTAAAAAATAGAGTAAAAAAAGAGAATATTTTAAATGCTTCTGCGTTAAAAGAAGTGATTGTAGATGAAATGTTTATCATTTATGTGCAAAATCAAATTATTGTAAATAAAATTCATTATAGTGAGGAAGGACCAACTGTTATTTTATTTGTAGGCGTCAATGGTGTTGGAAAAACAACAACGATTGGAAAATTAGCACATCAATTAAAAGAAAAAGGTAAAAAGGTTTTATTAGTCGCAGGTGATACATTTCGAGCTGGAGCAATAGAGCAATTGCTTGAATGGGGTGAAAAAGTTAATTGCGATGTAGTATCTAAAGAAAATGCAGACCCTGCAAGTGTAATCTATGATGGGTTAGAAAAAGCAAGACAAGAATCTTATGACGTTGTTTTAATTGATACAGCAGGTAGATTACAGAATAAAGTAAATTTAATGAATGAATTAGATAAAATCAATAAAGTAGTAGGTAAAATTATACCGAATGCTCCTCATGAAACTTTGCTTGTAATTGATGCAACAACAGGTCAAAATGGAATTCGTCAAGCCGAAAGTTTTAAAGAGATTACAAATATTACAGGAATTGTATTAACGAAACTAGATGGGACAGCAAAAGGAGGAATTGTTCTTGCAATTAAAGATAGTGTTGGAATTCCCGTAAAATATGTAGGATTAGGAGAACAAAAAGAAGATTTAAAGGTGTTTGATATTGAAAAATATATTTATGGTTTATTTAAAGAGATGGATGATGCAGAATGAAAGAAAAACTTAAAAAATCAATTGCTTCTAGCTCTCTTTTTATTCAATTTATTTTATTAGTGCTTGTTTTCATTTTAATGCTTGTTTCTTGGTTTATTCCGGTATTTATCACTGTATCTCAATATTTAATTGTATTTCTACTATTTATAATGGCCTATAATAATATAAAACATTTTCACAGAAAATATTTTACAATAATCTATATTTTAGTAGGGATACTTTTGCTTCTTTCTTTGATAGGATAAATCATATGAAAAATCGCTTAAACTTAATTAATTTATATGATTTATATGGAGAACTTTTAACGGAGAAACAGCAAAATTACTTTGAAGATTATTATTTTTCAAATTTATCCCTTTCTGAAATTGCAGAAAACATGGATATTAGTAGGAATGCAGTTTATAAACAAATCAAAGACGCAGAAGCAAACTTACTTTATTATGAAAATCACTTACATCTATTAGATAGAAACATGAAAATTAAAAAATTAATTGTGAATTTGGAAACTAAAATAAAGAATCAAATTGAAAAATTATTGTAAAATACACTTTTTCTAACAAGGTTTATAATTAGAGTCTTGCAGTGGTATTTATTTTTTGTTAAAATAGATTAGAAATATAGAAAAACATAAAATAGTTTGCAGAAAATATTTAACTATTTGCAAACAGGGGGGTATACCCCTTTTTTTAAGATTGAAAAAAGAAATAATGTATAGTATACTA
>CAOJDP010000071.1 GCA_948433085.1 uncultured Caryophanales bacterium | reverse complement strand
ACATTTTTTTACTTTTGTGTTTTTTTATTTAATCTCTATGGCTGAGTAGTAACAATTCAAAAGTAAATTATGATTCAAAATGCTGGTACAACTTAATTGTCACAATATTTAGTCAAGGGGGAATGGTAATCATTTATTAAAAAAATTGACTAAATTTCGTGTGATTCACCCTGTTTTGATTTTTGTATTTTTGAATCGATTTAATTGCAAAATTTTTTTCTTTCTCTAAATTTTCAAATATTTACGAACAGCTCTCCAACTACCGAACATCCCTACTAAGATTCCAATGGAAAGTAAAATTGCTGATACAATATATATAAAGGGTTGTGGTTCTACTAGTTTAATAAATGGGGAAAACATTTGCCCATTAAAATGCGTATATAAAGCTACGTATCCATAGATTGTCACTGCAATTGGAATGATAGAGCCAATCATTCCTAAATATAGTCCTTCAAAAATAAATGGAATTTTAATGTTCATATTAGATGCGCCTACCAATCTCATAATATTAATTTCTCTTTTTCTAGAAAAAATTGTAATTTTAATTGTATTGGCAATTAAAAAGGCAGTAACAATAATTAGCGCAAATACGATTCCAACCGTTATATTTTTTACAATGTCAAATACAGAAATTAATTGTTCTACCATCCCTTCTCCATATTTAACAACGGTAACTCCCTCTATTTTTTTAATCTGCCCTGCAGTATCCCCTATTTTTTCTATATCTTGTACTTTCACTAAATATGTATCTTGAATTGGACTTTCTGCTTCAGACCACTTCGACATAATATTTTTAAATATTTCTGAAGATTCCATCATTTCATTGGCAATTTCCACTTTGGATTGAAATGTAACGCTTTCAATATTATCTAGTTTTTTAATTTCTGATAAAACGGTTTGTCTATGTTCTGAAACAATATCAACATCTAAAAATGCTACTATGGTCACATCTTTCTCTACTAAATTTGCAAAATTATTAACATTGACAGATAAAATTACTGCAATTGCTACAACGATTAAAGTAATTGTGATACAGGATACAGAAGCAAGTGAAAGAGAAAAGTTTCTAAAAACACTTTTGAATGCATCTCTAATATTTCTGCTTAATATTCTTAATACTTTCATGATCGTAAGTTCCTTTCTCATAATCTTTCAATATTCTTCCACTATCTAATAAAATAACTCTTTTTTTCATACGATTTACAATATCTGTGTCATGTGTAACCATTATAATCGTTGTTCCTAATTTATTAATTTCCTCTAATACTGTCATAATTTCCATACTTGTTACTTCATCTAAGTTTCCAGTAGGCTCGTCACAAATCAATAATTTAGGTCCATTCACTATTGCACGTGCGATTGCAACACGTTGTTGTTCTCCTCCTGATAATTGATTTGGGTAATTTTTTGCTTTATGTTTCAACCCAACCAAATCAAGTACTTTAAGTACTTTTGAATGAATTTCTGATTTTGGGAGTCCAAAAACTTCAAGGGCAAATGCAACGTTCTCATAAACTGTAGAACGCGCAAGTAATTGAAAATCTTGAAAAACAACGCCTATTTTTCTTCGAATTTTATATACTTTACTATCCCTTAATTTGCCAACGTCAATTCCACCAACTAATATTTTCCCGCTGGTCGGTTTTTCCGCGCGATACACCATTTTAATCAAAGTAGATTTTCCACACCCTGTAGAGCCAATAACAAAGACAAAATCTCCCTTTTCTATATTTAAAGAAAGGTCGTGAATTGCAGTCACGCCTGTTTTATATTGTTTTTTCACATGTTGAAAACGAATAATATCCATTGTACTAAGCACTCCCTTCTGTTTATTTTAATTGCATTTTATGATTCTAAAACTCCTGTTTAGTTGGTTTTAAGAAGTCGAGCTCCAGCATTCGATCCATTAAAAGACAGCGGCTCATCCATACCCCAAAACCACAACCCAGCAGCAGACGCACTATACCAAACACCACCAACAAGCGCTATTCTATTACTAGATGTAGACCAACAGAAATCGCCCATATAGTTTGTGCTACTACCATTTGTTTCGGTTGGTAACGCAATCAATGGATTTGTTTCATCATATCCTAATTTGGACACCCATTGACCATCTTTGTTCGTGTTTGCATATCCTAATGGTTGATAACATCCATCAAATTTATTGGATTCATACTGATTTTTATCATAACAAATATAGGCTTGATAATCTTTGATATTGATGCCATCTACAAATTGCCATACGTTTCCGAAGATATCTTCAATTCCTCTATAAATCACTGAACTATTGTCTGTTCCGTCCACACTACCTGATTTCATCCCTAATGCGTCACATCCTCCACTTTTGATTGGTGCAGTATGATTGCCTGCAGTATATCCACTACCTAATATATTTTGAGAATTATAATTGGCATACTCGACTAAATATAATAGTTGTAAGATAAAATAATGATAATCTAGTTGTCCAAATTCTTCTCCTAAGTTTCTTGCATAATTTCTGAAATTTGTTATTGTCGCATAATTTAAAGGTGTTACACCACTCCTACTATGGACTCTTGTACTATTTCCTGACATTGTGTATCTTCCAATACTAAATTCTTCACTTTTTGTGTAACCTTCTTGCGGATTTTTAGATATATAAATATATTCATAAGTATCATCTTGGTATCTTCTATAATAGAATTCTGGAACGCGCGTTAATACTTCTACATTGCCTGTTGGCGTAAATGTGAAGTTTTCTTCTCCATAGTAAGCAGTTATTTGTTTTGTGTCCGTATCATAATTATAAGAGATGATATCACTCCATGGATAAATAGAGTCAAAATCATTTTTTACCGAATGATTCCCTACTTGGGCATGCGCTTCTAATCCAATAGATGCTCCAACGCGTTCCCATTCAGAAGATATAGAGTCTATCTTTCTTCTTACGCCATATCCATTGCCTGCATTTTTATATTTATCATGTAATTGATTTAGGGCTTCTTCCACACTATTTACATTCCAATTTTTGTCAGCTGGGGTATATGAAATCTCACTTGCTAGATAATTATAGGCTGCATAGGCTGTTATACTTGAACATAATATTCCTATGATGATTCCAGCAAATAATTTTACATTATTTTTCAATAATTTGTTCATTTTTCTAAACACTCCTTTTTATTTGAATCAGAAAGAAAAACTAACTTTTCTTTTGTCTATTTGAGGTTTCAAATTTCTTTGATAACACTAAGGTCTATGCTCCTCCAGATACTTCATAGGCATCTGTTACTACAAAAAATGCATTTTTATCTATTGCTTGAATCCCTTCTTTGAAAATAAAATATTCTTTTGTTGGAATGATACACATAATTATTTTTTGATGATTTCCTGTGTATCCTCCGCGACCATCTAGTACAGTAACTCCATGGCTTAAGTGTCTTAATATAAATGATTTTATTTCTGTATCATGATCTGTGATAATATAAAATGCTTTTGACTGTGATATTCCTAAGATTACTTTATCGGTCAATACACTTATAATATAGAGGGATAATAATGAGTACATTAATTTAACCCATCCAAATGCAAGAAGTGAAAGACAAACAATAACACCATCTGTGAAAATCATTGCTTTTCCTATCGACATTTTTCCATATTTAGAAACCACTTGATTGATAATATCTGATCCCCCAGTTGTAAAGCCTGCTTTAAAAATAAATCCTAAGCCAAAGCCATTGATTACTGCTCCAAATAGGATAAGCATTAATGGTTCTGCTCCAGCAATATCAATGTATTTAGGAATACCTTCTGTTAGTTTTACCATGAATGGATAGAGTAAAGAGCCGACAACTGAGTTTGCTGTTTTTTCTTTTCCTAGCAATATAAAGCTTAAAATCATTAAAAACAGATTAAATCCCATGATAATGAAAGAAGGATCAATTTGCCAAAGACCTTTTGCAATTACACCTAATCCACTTACTCCATATACAATATTATTTGGCAGTATGAATACGTTAAAAGCAAGTGATACCAAAAACAGTCCTAACAAAAATTCTGCGTAACGAATTAATCTATCTTTTTTATAAATGTTTTGAATAATACTTTCATCTATAAAGTGCTTTCTTCGTTTAAACATTTCAAATACTTCCTTTCTTGAGATTATCGTTGATGAATAAATCGATATCTCCATCTAATACTTTAGCAACTTGTGCGGTTTCTGTACTCGTTCTATGATCTTTGACCAAGGAATATGGATGTAACACATAACTTCTAATTTGGGACCCAAAATTAATATCCATGGTATCTCCTGATATGTTTTTAAGTTCTCGTTCTTTTTTTTCTAATTCCAGTTGATAAAGTTTATTTTTTAAAACAGCCATTGCTTTTTCTTTATTTTGAATCTGACTTCTTTCATTTTGACAAGTAACTACAATTTTAGTGGGAATATGTGTAATTCTAACCGCACTATCTGTTGTATTAACGCCTTGTCCTCCACATCCACTACTACGATAAACATCAATTCTTAAGTCACTTTCTTTGATTTCGATATCAATATTGTTATTTTCAAAAAGTGGAGTTACGTTTAACGATGCGAATGATGTATGCCTTCTTGCTCCAGAATCAAATGGCGAGATTCGAACGAGTCTATGAACTCCTTTTTCACATTTTAGATATCCATAAGCATATGCGCCTTTTACTAATATTGTAATACTTTTTATTCCTGCTTCTTCGCCTTCTTGTATATCGATTATTTCTATTTTATAGTTCTTTTTTTCACACCATCTTGTATACATACGATATAGCATGTTATTCCAATCGCAAGCCTCTGTTCCTCCTGCTCCTGCGTGTAATTCTAAAATTGCCCCTAGATGATCATATGGTCCACTTAAAAGCAATTCTATTTCACATTGTTCTAAAGATTTTTTTATTTCTTCGTGTTCTTCTTCTATTAAGGTGTGTATTTCTAAATCATCTTCTAATTTTAATGTTTCTAACATTTCTAAATTGTTTTCTACTTTATTTTTAATAGCAGTGATTCCTTCGATTTTGTTTTTCAGTATATTCAATTCATTAATAATTTTTTCACTTTTTCTTTTATCATTCCAAAAATTAGCTTCTGTCATAGTTTGTTCTAATTCTTTAATTCTTTTATTTTTACAATCTGGGTCAAAGAGCCCTCCATAATTCATTCATTCTAATAAAATAGTTTTGATATAAATTGTATAATTCGCTTAATTCCATTTGCTAGCCTCCAATCGTATCCATTATATCATTTTTTTGTAGTTTTGTAATTCTTTTTTGATGGTTTGCTATGATAAAGTTTGAAAAAGTATTGGTATAATATAATTTGGGAAAAATCGATGGGATAGGATTGCCCACTTTTTAGGTATGTTGACTTTAATTTCCATTGTTATGACTTTACTTTATTGGACGTTTTATTTATATTTACATTATCGGTTTGAATGTTATAATTTTGTTCATATGTTTTACATTTTTACAAGAATAATACGCTGCTGTTCAGAGTGTTTTTTTACTTTACGCATTTGCAAAGGAAGGAAGCTAACCCTTATATATAAAAAAAATAAGGTTTTTTCTAGCTAATATCCTTATTTTTTTATTTTAAAATTTTTTAAAATAATTATGAAAGCACTCATAATCATTCCAAAACCTACTATAAGATTCCAAATATTATTATTCTCACTAGAAATATTCAAAACTTCTTCACAAAATGGATTGGTAAATATTGTAGATACTGCAAGTAATAATAGGTTTACAGCTATTTTATACTGCTTATTTATTTTTACAAAAGTGAAAAACAAGACCCCTATCCACAACAATACAAGTTCAAAGGTTGCAATGGCAAAACTATTCATAAGCCAGCTTCCTTTTATTACATAGTTTATTGCAATCAAAAGTAAGTAAATCAGTATTGTAAAGATGCTTGTTAGTTTTAATATTCTATATTTATTTTTTCTTAAATAAAATGACATACTTGTAATGGTAAAAGAAATTGCAATGGAAACAAGTACAATCCAAAACCAAGACAATGTATGATTCATTGCAAAATTACAAATCATGCATACAACTAGTCCTAATAAATAGCTTATATTTAAAATGTAAAATATCAATTTTTTAATTACTCTATATCTTTGAATTTCTTTTTTTTCTTGATTCATTTGTTTTGCTCCTTTCAAAAAGAATTATATACAATTGACTAGCTTATTAACAGGACATAAAGTGAGAATTAGATAAATTGTAATTAACGCGTTGTGCTAGTTAATTTTAAGGAATAGAAAAATCATTCAAAAAGTGA
>CAOJDP010000070.1 GCA_948433085.1 uncultured Caryophanales bacterium | reverse complement strand
ATCTAACTAACTAGATCTACTTCTTACACTTTTATAGTACCAAATTACTATTTATAACTCTGTTTATATTAATTATTATAGCATTTTTTGACATACTTTTATAGATGATATATTAAATTTTTCATAATCATAATAATTATCAAACAAGTTTTGTTCATCAATAGTATCTTTAAACCACCCTAACTCATCATCCCATATAAGTTCATTGTTTTTAAATTTTCTTATGTTACTTAGTAATGCTTCTTTATAATAACCAAATTTGTTTTCAATTATTATCTTCATCACGAAACTTTCTACTAATAACTCTTGAAATAACATAATGACTTATGATTACAATATCTTTAAAATCATTATCTTTTAAAACTTCATTAAATAAATTGTCATAGTAAACTTTTTCTGTATCATTTTGATCTATATATCCTCTTTTTACTAAATCATTAGTTAATTGACTATAATTCTTATCATAAATAAAAGTTGAATTTTGTGAATCATTTATGGTTTTATCTATTTTATCTGTTTTATCTATTTGTTCTTCAGTATTTGTTTCTTTTTTATTTATTTGTCCTTTATTTTCTACACTTAGAATTTCAAGAGGTAGATTTTCACCCTCTTGCTCTTTTTCCTTCTCTTCTAAATAAGGTTCTTCATAAATAACATATTCATATTCTATTTTTCCTGATTTCGTTTCATTTGGATAGAATTTATTTATTTTTAAATATTTGTTTTTCTGTAATTCTTTTAATGCAGTTTTTATTGCTGTTTCTTCCTCTTTACATATTGCTACTAGACCGTTAATTGAATAATCCCATGTTTCTGGAAGACTAAGCATGAAAGACAATAAACCTTTAGCTTTAAGACTTAAATTTTTATCACGCAAGTGATAATTAGACATTACTGTGTAATTCTTATTTTTTTCAATTTTAAAGACCATGTTTATCACCCTTTCTTATCCAATAAAAAAAGATATAGATTTCTCTATATCTCTTCAAATTATTTATTCAATAACTGCTTTACATCTATCACAAATATCTCCATTTAAGTGATCCACATAATTCCAACATCTATTACATTTTTCACCTGAATGTTTTTCTACTTCAACATCATCTACTGCATCAGTAAATTCAACCTTAGAAGCAACAAATAATTGATGTAAACAATAACCTAATTTTTCTTCTATTGGTTTAAATTTATTATTACAATTAATTTTAATATGTGCTTCAAGAGATGATGGAATTATTTTTAATTCATCACGAGCTACTGCAACTTTCTTATTTACTATTTCTTCTAATTCAAAGAATAAGTCAAATAATTCTTTTAATTCTTTTGAATCACTATATTCTATTACTTCAGGCATATCAGTTAAGTGAACACTTTCTTCATTTGCCTTAGGAATTAATTTATATACCTCTTCGCTTGTATATGGTAATAATGGTGCAAGTAAACGAACTTCAGCATTAATAATATTATAAATAACTGTTTGTACGCTTCTTCTTACCCTAGAATCCATTTTTTCAATATATAAAATATCTTTTGTAAAATTAAAGTAGAAACTTGATAATGTTGTTGAAACAAAATTGTTTACTGATTTATAAACTTCAGAGAAATTATAACCATCATATTGTTCTTTAACCTCTCTAATAAAGTCATTTAATTCATTCATAAGATATTTATCATAAATAGACATATCTTCATATTTTACACAATCTATTTCTGGATTAAAGTCTTTTAAATTACCAAGCATAAATTTATAAGTATTTCTAACTTTACGATAAGTTTCTTTTACTTGTTTAATTAATTCATCTCCAAGTTTAACATCTTCTGTATAATCAACTGAAGCTACCCACCATCTTAAAATATCTGTGCCATGTAATCTAATCACATCTTTTGGAAGAATAGTATTACCTAAACTCTTAGACATCTTATTTCCTTTTTCATCCATTGTGAATCCATGTGATACAAGTTCTTTATATGGTGCTTTTCCATAAACTGCTACACCTGTTATTAAAGATGAGTTAAACCATCCTCTGTATTGATCTGAACCTTCTAAGTACATATCCGCTGGATAATCTAATCCTCTTTCGATTAAAACTCCTGTATGAGTAGAACCAGAATCAAACCAAACATCCATAATGTCTTCTTCTTTAGTAAATTTACCATTAGGGCTTGCTGGATTTGTATATCCTTCAGGCAATAAATCTTTCGCTTCACGCTCAAACCAAATATTAGAACCAAATTCTCTAAATAATTTTGAAATGTGCATCATAATATCATAATCTAAAATTTCACTACCATCTTCATTATAGAAAATTGGAATTGGAACTCCCCAAACTCTTTGTCTTGAAATACACCAATCTCCTCTATCTTTAATCATGTTGTATAGTCTCTTTTTTCCCCAAGGAGTATGGAATTTAACATTATTATCTAATTCATTTAAAATTTGTTCTTTAATAGGTTCAATACTACAAAACCATTGTGATGTTGCTCTAAAGATAATTGGCTTTTTAGTTCTCCAATCATGTGGATATGAGTGAGTAATAAATTTTAATTTTAATAATACACCCAAGTCTTCTAATTTTTGTACAACTGCCTTATTTGCATCTTCAAAGAATAATCCAGCAAACTCTCCTGACTCTTCTGTTAAAACACCTTGATCGTTTACTCCGTTGATTAATCCTAAATCAAATTGTTTACCAATTACAAAGTCGTCTGCACCATATCCTGGAGCTATATGAACTAATCCAGTACCAGCATCTAATGTTACATGAAAACCGATTACAACTGGAGATATTCTATCCATAAAGATATGTTTATATTTTACACCATCAAAAGATGTTCCAGAAATAACTTCTACTACTTTATAATTTTCCCAACCAAATTCATTAGCTAAAGAATCAACTAAATCATTTGCAACAATGTAAATCTTTCCATCAACATCTACCTTTGCATAATCAAATTGTTCTCCTACTGCAATACCTAAGTTACCAGGTAATGTCCAAGGAGTAGTTGTCCAAATAACTAGATTCTCTCCTTCTTTAATTTTATCATTACCTTCTACAACTGGGAATGAAACAAAGATTGATGGATCTTTACGATCTTTATATTCAATTTCTGCTTCCGCTAGTGCTGATTCACTTGATGGACTCCAATAAACTGGTTTTAATCCTTTAAAGATTAAGCCCTTTTTAGCCATTTCTGCAAATACTTCTATTTGTCTAGCCTCAATCTCTTTTTGTAATGTTATATATGGATGTTCCCAATCCGCCACAACATTTAATAATTTGAAACCAGCCATTTGTTTTTCAATTTGTTCATAAGCATATTTTTCACATAAAGACCTGAAATCTGCTTTGCTCATACTCTTTCTATCTACACCACTGTTAGTTACAGCTTGTTCAATAGGAAGTCCATGAGTATCCCATCCAGGAATATAAGTAATATCATATCCTGCCATCATCTTATATCTATTTATAAAATCCTTTAAAATCTTATTCATAGCATGACCTAAGTGAATATCTCCATTAGCATAAGGAGGACCATCGTGTAACACGAATGGTTTTCTTCCCTTATTCTTTTCTTTTACCTTATTGTAAATATCCATTTTTTCCCATTTTTCTCTTTGTAATTTTTCATTTTCTGGTAAATTCCCACGCATCTGAAATTCTGTTTCAGGCATTAGTAAAGTATCTTTATAATTCATAATTTTTTCCTTCTTTCTTGTTATATGATTTTTACAATTTAATTTCAAATTTATATGTAGATAATGTTGCTTCAATTGTTTTAAAAATCAAATGCAACAACAATTTTTAAATCTTCTGACTTCTTTCTTATGTATTCTGCATCAGTCTTGAATATCCTATAATCCCTTGATTTAAAAGGAAATTCGAGAATATCAACTTGGTGTATCTTATTACTGGCAAACCATTGGCAAATGCAGGTCCATCATAAAAAACAAATGTTTCATTATCTTTATTTTTTTCAACTTGTTTGTCATGCATTTCATGAATGCTTCCCCAAGTAGATAATATTTCTTCTTCTACTTCACTCACTTTTCTTTTATCTAATTCTTTAAAATTCTTCATTTTTTCACTCCTTTTTTTAATGTATTATTATATAAGAATAATATAAAATAAACAATAATAACATAATGCTACCTTCTTTTTTTGTAATTTTTTGGTCATTCCATGAACAGATCAATAATAACAAAATAGAAAGAAATAACATGATTAAATCTAGATTTCCTATTGTAAAATTATGAATTCCACCAAAAAGTACAACTGGAAGACCTATTACAATACCAATATTGAAAATATTGCTCCCCACTACATTTCCAATCGCAATATCATATTCTCCTTTTTTGGTGGCAACCACAGATGTTACAAGTTCTGGTAAAGAAGTCCCCAAAGCCACTATGGTTAGGGAAATTAAGCGTTCACTAACATGCAAGTATTCTGCAATACTACTTGCATGTTCTACTACTAAATTGCTTCCTAAAACAATACAACCGATTCCAAACAATGTGTACAAAATAGATTTCGATATACTCCATTTCTTTTCTGCAATTTCCTCTGTTTTATTTCTCATCATTGTTACTAAATAATAAACAAATACTAGGAAAAATAAGAGTAACACAATTCCATCTGTTCTTGTAAAGGTATTTTTTGTACTTGTATCAAATACACGATCACTGATTAGAACAATAAATAAGGTTGTCATAAGTACTGTAATGGGCAATTCTTTTTTTACTGTGTTGTTCTTGACACTTAACGTATGTACGAAACTAGATATGCCTAAAATAAGAAGAATATTTAGAATATTACTTCCAATTACATTACCAAGTAGGATATCACCTTTTCCACTCATCAGAGATTGAATTGAAACTGCAAATTCAGGAGCGGATGTTCCAAATGATACAATGGTTAATCCAATTAACATTTTTGATAAGTGAAAATTTTGAGCGAAAGAAGATGCACCATCTACAAAGATATCTGCACCTTTAATCAAGATAACAAACCCAACAATTAATAATACAATATCTATCCACATAAAATCACCTTTCATAGATTAAAAAAGGTCCATAAGTTAAGGGCGAATTTTCCGCGGTACCACCTTAATTTATGAACAGTTCATACACTTTATACTGATAACGTAAGTAACCCGTTTTTTCTTAATACAATTTCAGAAAAACACATCTAGAGTGATTTATAATAAAGTCCTTGTTTCGTTTGCACCAATCACGAACTCTCTTTGACAATTTCTTTATTACCGTCTCTTTCTTTTGTTTTATAATTCTACTTGATCCATTTCATTTACAACTTCTAATTGGGCTTCTATGATATCTTTAACTCTCCGCTTAAAGATATTAATATTTCTTCTTAACATAGCCGCTTCTCGTTCTGTTTTTTCAGCCTTTAATAATGCTTCATTAATAATGCGATTGGCATTTTTCTTAGCATCATCTAGTATGGTTTCACTTTCTTTATGGGCAGATAGTCGCATTTGTTCTGAAGTTTTTTGGGCCATCATAATTGCTTTATTGAGGGTGCCCTCCATTCGTTCATATTGTCCCATTTTTTCTACTAAATTTTTATTTTCATTACCTAAGCCCTGAAGTTCTGTGATTGTTCTTTCTTGTTCAACAATTTTTTGATTCAATGATGTGATTTTATCATCTTTTTCTTTAATCTCAGACACCATGCCTTCTACTTGACCAATGATTTTATCAAGAAATGCATTGACCTCATCAGGATCATAGCCACGAAGTGTTCTTGTAAATTTTTCCATATTATCACCTCTTGGCACTACGGGTATTGTAGCACACATATTTTTCTATTTCAAGTAATTACCATTCGATATTGATATCATCATTATCATGAATGTCTTTTCCTTCTGTTTCCTCTGTTATTTTTCCTTGAACATTAATATTGTTTGGTGTACATAAGAAAATTCCACCACCAATTTTTTGTAAATCACCATTAATTGCATAAATTGTTCCAGCTAAGAAATCTACAATTCGTTTCGCTTGATCAGAGGTTACTCTTTTTAAGTTAACTACTACTGTATTTCTCATTTTTAAGTGATCTGCGATTTGTTGTGATTCCGAATAAGCTCGTGGTTCTAATAGAATCATTTTACTTTGACCATCGTTTTCTTGAAGTGCTTCCTCAGGTTTTAAATCATAATATTCATCACCAGATATATCGTTTGCAAAAACATCGTCATCCCCGCTTAACCATTTTTTTAATATTCCCACTTCATATTCCTCCTCTAGTATGTATTTTTATCTATAGTCCATTTTAACACATTTCAAATTAAAAGAAAACATTTTTTTCTGTTTTCCTTTATAATTTTGTTACAGTTCAGTCAGGACACTAGAAAATAAGTAAGGAGAACTTACTTTTTTC
>CAOJDP010000069.1 GCA_948433085.1 uncultured Caryophanales bacterium | reverse complement strand
AAAAGTTATAAAAATTCATAAAAAGTACTTGATTTATATTAGCAAGTTTGTAGAGCAGATCATTAAATTTGATTTGTTTTTAAATGTTACAAAACTGTAAGGGAAGATATATCATATTCGTGGTATAATAATATATAGAAATGTGGTGGAATATATGAAGAAAATCATGATTGTTGAAGATGAAGATGCAATATGTAATGAACTGTCAGAACTTTTAGAAAATAACAATTATAAAGCTATTATATTAAAAGATTTTAAAAATGCTTTAAATGAAATTTTAAGTTCTTCTCCAAATTTAATACTACTTGATATAAATATACCATATATAAATGGAGAAATATTGTTACAAGATTTACGAAAGTCTTCAAATATTCCTGTAATAATGGTAACAAGTAATAATTCAGAAACAGATGAAGCTCTATCTATTTCTTATGGAGCAGATGACTATATAACAAAACCATATAATCCAAATATTCTTCTTTTAAGAATTGGTGCAGTTTTAAAAAGAGTTAATAATGAATCAAATATTTTTACATATAAGGATTTAAGTATTAATATAGGTAAAGGTATTATAAAAAGAGATGATATGGAAATTATTTTAACAAAGAACGAAATGATAATATTTAGTTATTTATTAAATCATCAAAATAAAATTGTAACTCGTGATGAATTAATGACTGATTTATGGAATAACGAAGAGTTTATCAATGATAATGCTTTAACTGTTAATATTAGCAGATTAAGAGCAAAGTTAAAGAATATTGGATATGAAGATGCAATAGATACTAGAAAAGGAATGGGGTATATTTTATCATGAGGTTTTCAAAATATTTAAGAGATAAATTATATGCTATTGTTTTATCTTTAATTGCTTTTGGTATTTTGCTACTTATATTCTTTGCTTTTAAAGTAGATAATGGAGTAATAATGGCATCTTTATTTGTACTGGGGACTTTATTTATCTCTCTTTTCTTAATTGATTATTTAAGAAAGAAAAAATTTTATACAGACTTACTTTCTAATATTGAAGTATTAGATAAAAGCTATTTAGTATTAGAAACTCTTGTTAAACCAGAGTTTTATGATGGAGAATTATTATACCAAGCACTTTATGAAATTAATAAATCAATGAGCGAAAATGTAAATAAGATAACAGAGCAATGGCATGACTTTAAAAATTATATAGAAATGTGGATTCATGAAGTGAAGATACCACTAGCAACTTTAATACTTATAATTAACAATCATAAAGATAAGTTTGATAAAAAAGTACAAACACAATTAAAACGATTAGAAGACTATGTAGATCAAGTATTATATTATGTGAGAAGTGAAAATGCTGAAAAAGACTATTTAATCAAAGAAACAGATTTATCAAAGGTAATTAAAAATGTAGGCTTAAAGAATATGGATGATCTACTTGAAAATAAAATTGATTATAATGCTCGTAATGTTAATGTAAAAGTTTTAACAGATTCTAAATGGTTAGAATTCATATTAGGACAAATTATTAATAATTGTATTAAGTACAAAAGAGATATTGCAGGTTCTTATATTAAAATATCAGTAAGAGATGAAAAAAATAAAACCACACTTATAGTGGAAGATAATGGAATAGGAATAAAAGAATCAGATTTAAAACAAGTATTTAATAAAACATTCACAGGAGAAAATGGAAGAACAAAAGGTAAATCAACAGGTATGGGACTCTTTATTGCTAAAAATATGTGTGATAAACTAGGGCATAAAATTGAAATTGAGTCTGCTTTAAATAAATATACACGAGTATATATATCATTTTCAAAAGATAAATATTACGAAGTTTTAAAGTAATGTTACAAAAAAGTAATGTTCTGTAATATTAAACGAACGACAAAATAATATTTTTAATTTATTATTGTTAATGGAAGGAGAAATTATATGGAAAATATTTTAAAAGTTGACAAGATTGAAAAATATTATGGTAGTCGTTCATCTTTAACAAAGGCAATTGATAATTTATCATTTGAAGTTGAAAAAGGCGAATTTGTTGCTATCATGGGAGCATCAGGCAGTGGAAAAACAACTCTTTTAAATGTTATTTCAACTATTGATAAAGTAACTTCAGGACATATTTATGTCGGTGGAGAAGACATTACTAAACTAAAAGGAAATCAATTAAATAAATTTAGAAGAGAAGAGTTAGGCTTTATCTTTCAAGACTTTAATTTGTTAGATACTTTAACAGCTTATGAAAATATAGCACTAGCTTTATCTATTCAAAATGTTTCAGCATCAGAGATTGATCGAAAGATAAAGAAAGTTGCTGAAGAACTAGATATTAAGGAAGTTTTAAAAAAGTATCCATATCAAATGAGTGGAGGACAAAAACAAAGAGTAGCTTCTGCTAGAGCTATTGTTACAGATCCAAAACTAATACTTGCTGATGAACCAACTGGAGCATTAGATTCTAAATCTGCAAAAATGTTACTTGAAAAGTTTAATTATTTAGATGAACTTGGAGCCACCATTTTAATGGTAACACATGATGCTTTTACAGCTTCTTATGCAAGGCGTGTTATTTTTATCAAAGATGGTAAGATTTTTAAAGAGATTCATAAGGGTAATGATTCTCGTAAAGAATTTTTTGATAAGATTATTGATGTTGTTACTTTACTTGGTGGAGATTTGAATGATGCTTTGTAAGTTATCGCTAAAAAACATCAAGAAAAGTATTAAAGACTATGCCATCTACTTTTTTACACTTATTCTTGGTGTAGCAATATTTTATGTGTTTAATGCACTTGGATCGCAAACAGTAATGATGGATGTTTCATCATCCACAGAAGAATTAATTGAACTTATGATGACAATGTTATCAGGAGTTAGCGTGTTTGTATCATTTATTTTAGGATTTTTGATTATATATGCTTCAAGATTTTTAATGAAGAGGAGAAATAAAGAATTTGGTGTTTACTTAACTCTTGGTATGAGCAAAAGGAAAATATCTTTAATATTATTCTTTGAAACATTATTTATTGGCATTATTTCATTAGTAGTCGGTCTTGGAATAGGTATTATTCTATCACAATTAATGAGTTTAGTAGTTGCCAATATGTTTGAAGCAGATTTAACAAAATTTGCATTTGTATTTTCTAGTAGTTCTTGTATTAAAACAATAATTTACTTTGGAATAATGTATTTATTTGTAATGATATTTAACACTTATAGTGTAAGTAAATGTAAGTTAATAGATTTATTAAATGGTGCTAAAACAAGTGAGAAAATTAAACTAAAAAATCCAATTTTATGTATAATTATTTTCATTATTTCATGTTTAGTTTTAGGTAAGGCATATCATCTAGTAACAGTTGAATTTCTAACTTTGCAAGAAGCTGAAGATATATTAGTTCCAATAGTAATGGGTTGTGTATCAACATTCTTTATATTCTGGTCTTTATCAGGACTTCTTTTAAGAATTGCTAGAAGTATGAAAAACTTTTATTATAAAGGATTAAATAGTTTTACATTAAGACAATTTAGTAGCAAGATAAATACAACAGTATTTTCAACAACAATAATTTGTTTAATGTTATTCATTACAATATGCTTATTATCTGCTTGTCTAACTATGAAGAACTCAATGAACGCCAATATAAAAGAATTAGCACCTGCTGACTTCATGTTTACAACTAATATGAACATGGATAAATACTATGATAGTTTTAGAACTTATGGTTATAATGATAATAAAATTAAAAATTCTCATTATACTGTATTAGAAATGTTTAATATATTCAATTATGATATTACTAGGGATGTAAAAGAATATGTTGAAATTAATACTTATGCAACAACAGATTTAACAATGAATCATACTTTAGGATCAAAACTAGATTCAGTAAGAACAAGTTTTCCTTATTTACAATATGATACAAAAGAATCAATTATAAAAATAAGTGATTATAATAAAGTAGCAAGATTATATGGAAATGAAGAATATTCTCTTAAAGATGATGAATATATGATTGTTGCAGATTTTAAGTCAATGGTTGAAATTAGAAATATGGCTTTAGAAAATGGGGAAACTATTAATTTGTTCGGACATACTTTAAAACCAAAATATAATTCTTGCCAAGATGGTTTCTTAGAAATGTCTAGTAATCACATCAATACAGGAATTATATTAGTTTCCGATAATGTTATAAATGAAGATTATTTAGTTCAAAATCATCTTATTGGTAATTATAATACATCAGATAAAAATGAGATAGAAGAAATAGAAAATAATATTAATGCACTAGCCAAAAATCCAAAGGCAAATGATTATTTGCTTCCTAGTGGTTCTACCAGATTATCTATTAAAGAGGCAACAACTGGGCTATCAGCTATGGTAACATTTATTGGATTATATTTAGGAGTAATTTTCTTAATTAGTAGTGCAGCAGTTCTTGGATTAAAAGAACTTTCCGAAAGTAGTGATAATAAACAAAGATTTAGAATGTTAAGAAAAATTGGTACAGATGAAAAGATGATTAATAAGGCATTATTTAGACAAATTGCAATCTTCTTTATGCTTCCTTTAATACTTGCTTTAATTCACTCTGTCTTTGGAATAATGTTTGCTATGAAAATTTTAGAAGTATTTGGTAACGATCAATTATTACCATCTATTATAATGACTACAATCTTTATGGTAATTATATATGGTGGATATTTCTTAATCACTTATTATTGTAGTAAAAATATCATAAAGGAGAGATATTAATATGTTACTAGCATATAACTGGAATGCTGTTTGGCAGAGTGTAGAAGATACATGGTTACCAATCTTAATTCCTATTGGTATAGTAATCATAGTTATTATTATCATAGCAGTTTTAAAAAGGAATAAGGATTAGTAATAAACTGCTAATCCTTAATTTGTTTTATGAATTATATAATATCTATAAAAACTGCAATATTAGTATTTCCTTTCATTGCGTTGTTATTTTCGATTCCATTTATCTTACACCAATATCATAAATATGGTTCAATTAATCCGTTTAGAGTGTTAATTGTCTATTCATTCATTCTTTATATGATAACAATATTCTTTTTAGTTATACTACCACTTCCAGAAAGAAATGAAGTTGTTTATAAACCAAATATGATAAAATTAATTCCATTTGGATTTGTAAATGATTTTATAAAAGAATCATCATTTGTATTAACAAATCCTAGTACATATCTAAAAGCACTTACAGAGCCTTGTTTTTATACTGTTATCTTTAATATTTTTATGACAATTCCGTTTGGAATGTATTTAAGGTATTACTATAAATGTAGTTTTAAAAAAACAGTCATATTATGTCTATGTTTAAGTTTATTTTTTGAGATTACACAGCTTACAGGCTTATACCATTTCTACCCATATCAATATAGAGTATTTGATGTAGATGATTTAATTATGAATACATTAGGTGGAATGATAGGGTATTTCATAATGGGATTTATAGATAACTTTCTTCCAACAAGAGATGAAATAGATAGAAAATCTATTAGTGCTGGAGAATTTGTTTCAGGATTTAGAAGAATTACAGTATTTGGACTAGATTGTTTCTTGTATATGTTTATTACTTTACTTATAAGTATCTTTTTACATATTAGGTATTTATTGTTAATAACATTTATTGCTTATTATATTATTTATCCATATTTTAAAAATGGTGAAACATTAGGTGGAAGATTTTTGAATGTAAGATTAGAATTTCACAAGTATAGATTAATAAAAATATCTTTGCGTATCGTATTTCTTTATGTTTATTATTTTGGAAGTTTATTTATTACAATAGCATTTGCATTATTTATAACAGAGAGATTAAATTTAGAATTTTTAGAGGCATCTTGGCTATATATTTTGACTATGATTAGTATATTATTGTTTTACTTAATAAATGCCTTGGCACTCGTGAAAGATAAAAAAATCTATTATGATAATTTCTTTAAAGTAAAATATATTAGCACGATAAGACAGGAGGATGATTAAAAGTAAAAACTATATTATTAGCTGATGATAATAAAACATTTCTTGAATTGTTAAGTCAAGCACTAAAAAAAGATACACTAAAGATTATAACAACTTCTTGTGGAGAAGAAGCATTAGAAAATATTAAAAAAATAAAATTTGATTTAATTATCTCTGATTATGATATGGGAAATAGTAATGGATTATCTATACTTAAATATCTAAGAGAAAATAATATAAATACTAAGTTCATTATGCTAACAGGAAGTGATAGTTCTGAATTGAAGGAACAAGTTGAAAGATTAAATGCCATATTTTTAGATAAAGGTAATTTTGAATTACTAAAAATTATTAGAAACGAAATCTAACACAAAGTCAAATTGTTAAAAGAAAGGTGATGATACATGAAAAAGATAGGATTTGGATTTATGTCAAGTTTTTAGACACGAAAATCTTTAGTAATTTAAAATTTAA
>CAOJDP010000068.1 GCA_948433085.1 uncultured Caryophanales bacterium | reverse complement strand
GAATAGTGTAGAAGAAGCATTAAATGAATTACATGATAAATATAAAGATACAGGTAATGGATATGGCGTTAGGAGAAAATTGGATGCAGTTACGTCTGTGTGGGAGCGTGTTGGTGCATCAAAAGGTTTAGAAGCAATTGCGCAAATTGGAACAACACCTGTCAAAAATGATTTTGATTCAATTTACCCATGGAGTGATATTATCAGTTATAATTATGATACAGATACCAAACAAATAACTGCTTATTATGGAGAAGAAAATTTTACATTTACACCAACAGGAAATGTAGAAGTATTAACGCGCATTCCAGAATTCTATTATAGAAGATATCAAGATGATACGTATGAGTATATTTATATTTCTAAAACTCAACAAGAAGGGTATATAAAAAGTGAAGAATTTAGTGTAGGTAGATACACAATGTCAGGAAATAGTACAAGAGTGCATAGTAGAAGTGGAGTAGCACCTTTCACTAATACAACCATTACGAACTATAGAAATTATGCAAGAAACTTAGGAGAAGAATTTGGTCAGTTAGATTATCATTATTTTATCTTACAACTATTATATTTAGTTGAATATGCTGATTATAATTCACAAAATAAATTAGGACTAGGATATACAAACGCATCTAATACAGCACCTATCAAAAGTGGAGGATGTGATATGTTAGGAATGAAGTCTGGAAGTGTGGATGGAACAAACAATAGTTCCATGATTTATAGAGGAATTGAAGATATCTTTGGAAATATATGGCAATTTGTAGATGGAATCAATATCAAAGATTATCAAACCTATATTTGTTATGATAAAAATCAGTATGAATCTGACAAATTTGATGGATGTTATCAGCCATTAGGATATGTGAATGCAAGTACTACGCAAAAATGGACATCGAAATTAGGTTATGATGTATCAAATTCTTTCATTGCTTTGCCAAGTGAGACAAATGGGTTTGATACAGTCTATACAACAGATCATTATTGGTCTAATTCTGGAAATAGAGTTGCACTTGCAGGAGGTCATTATACCTATACATTGAGGGCAGGCATATGGTGTTGGAACTTTGATTTGGCTTCGTCTATTGCGTGGACTGGGGCAAGTGCCCGATTTCTTAAAATTTAACAAACGAATTGTCTAAATGAAAAGATAGAGGTGAATTTATGGATGAATTAGGTTTTTCATTATATGAACAAATAGAATATAACAATCAAACTCTAGAAATTTCTTATACTCCCACTTCTTCCATTACAAAGTATTCTTATCAAATACTAAAAGATGGAGAATTATATGAAACAAATCAAGTAAACGGAATGAAAACAACACAGTTTTTCTTGCATGAAACAGGAGAGTATAAAATAAAAATCACCTTAAATAAGAGAGGAAAAGAAGAAATTATAGAAAGTGGTTTTTATCGTATTGATGTTGAAAAACCAATTATTAGATTAAAAGATACTAGTAGCGAAATTTTAACAATTGAACAACCAAGAGGAAATGAGTCTTTCAATTTAAATGATTATATTATTGCTTATGACAATATAGATGGGGATTTATCAAAAAATGTTGTGAATAATGCCTCTACCATTGATTTTCAAAAACTAGGGATTCATGACCTAGTATATACTGTATCTGATCAAGCAGGTAATCAAACAGAACTAAAAATTCATTTACACCTTATTAAAAATAAACAAGCATCATTACTTAGTATTCAAATTATTTTTTTACTATTTGTCTTGTTTGTATTACTTTGGATTATTCGTTATTATAAAAGTATTAAGTTGGAGAAAAGACTTTCTAAATATAGTGTACAAGGTGTTAGAAATTATTCAACCCCTGTATTCGCAAAAATAATTATAGTTTGCCAGAATGTAAATAAAAAATTATCCAATATGCTATCTAAGCTTACAACAATAAAAAAATATAGTAGACATTATGATAAATATATTCCACTTTATACACCATTTTATCAAACAGGAATGGATGCAGTTTCGACCAAATTTATATCGGGGTTTATTTTCATTTTGATTGCAATTTTTACGATGGCACTTAGACATCATGTATTTTCACCTTATGAATTATGGATACCATTTCTATTTGGTTTCTTTTTTCCAAATATTTTGTTTTTTTCAAAATATAAGTTTTATCGTAATACCTTGGAAAATGATTTATTACAGGCAATTATCATTATGAATAATGCATTTAAATCGGGAAGAAGTATTAGTCAAGCGATTGATTTAGTGACAAAAGAATTAACAGGACCTATCGCTGAAGAATTTAAAAAAATGAGTTTGGAATTATCATTTGGTCTTTCAATAGAAGAAACATTCAAGCGCTTTTCAAAGAGAATTCAATTAGAAGAAGTCAATTATCTAACAGCTTCTTTATCCATTTTAAATAGAACAGGTGGTAATATTATTCAAGTATTTACATCTATTGAAAAATCATTATTCAATAAAAAACGTTTAAAATTAGAACTAGCATCACTAACAGGAAGCTCTAAAATGATTGCTTATGTTTTATTTGTTGTACCACCAATGTTTATTTTATTCATCGGATTAATTAATCCAACTTATTTTGTTCCATTGTATACAACAACTTTAGGCTATATCTTATGTGGAATCATTTTGATGATCTATATTTGTTATATTTTAGTAGTACGTAAAATTATGAGGGTGAGGATGTAAGTTATGGTGCGTCATTTTACAGAAAAGATTTATTTTGAAAAAGATATAAAAAAAGTACAAGCGAAGTTGTTATTGCTAGGGGAGAGTGCAAAGTATGATGCATTGACTTATATGAATATTCGATTTCTTACAACATTCTGTGTATTTTGTATCATTTTATATACAATAAAATCAGGCTATTTATTTGCACCCCTATTTACAATTATATATTATTATTTATTCGATTATATAACGTTTACAAGACAAATTAAAATACGTGCGAATAAACTAGATCGAGAAGCACTTACTTTTTTTGAAATACTTACACTTACATTAGAGTCTGGGAAAAATTTAGAAGGTGCATTAGAAACTACAGTATTCAATGTAGATTCAGAAATCTCTAGTGAATTTAAGCGAACACTATTTGAAATTAAATTTGGAAAATCTTTAATGGAAGCATTGGAAGATATGAAAAAAAGAATTCCGTCAGAAACGATTAATAATATTATTTTAAATATTACACAAACGAGTGTATTTGGAAATAGTATTATTGAAACTATGTATCATCAAATTGATTTTTTAAGAGATAAACAATTATTAGCAATTAAAGGTGAAATGGCAAAAATCCCAAATAAAGTTAGTATTGTATCTGTTTTATTTATTGTGCCATTAATTTTGTTATTGATTTTAGGACCATTTATTATTCAAATTTTGGTCTAAGTATCCTTAAAAATAGAATACTAAATTTAATTAAACTCTTGAAATATGGTGCAAAGTAAAGTTCAAACTTTGTCCTTTTTGAATAGGGACTGAAAAAGGATATATAAACTAAAATTTTATTACACATATATTTGATTGTTAAAGTAATTGCCTTGCAATAATTTTAAAGGAGAAAATATGTAAAAGGTATATGGATGGTTATTGCAATCATATTAATTTTTGACTATAATATAGTTAGGAGAGGATAGGTATGTATCATTTTATTGGAATAAAGGGAGCTGGAATGAGTGCACTAGCGCAAATAATGAACGAACTAGGGTATGAAGTACAAGGTAGTGATGTAGAAGAAACTTTTTTTACAGAGCAAGGCTTACACGAATTAGGAATTCCAGTATTACCGTTTGATACGGAAAATATTAAAGAGGAAATGAAAATTATAAGGGGTGCAACTTTTAGTGATACACATCCAGAAATTGAAAAGGCGCTTTCCTTAGGGTTACCAATTTATACCTATTCAGAAATGGTGGGGCATTTAACTCAAAAATTTAAAACGATTTGTGTTGCGGGCTGTCATGGAAAGACAACAACGTCTGCCATGCTTGCTCATGTATTAAATGAATTAACTGGTGCCAATTATTTAATTGGGGATGGAACGGGCTATGCAGGGATTGATAATGAATATTTTGTATTAGAAGCTTGCGAATATAGAAGACATTTTTTAGCATATACACCAGAATATGCTATCATTACAAACATTGATATGGATCATGTTGATTATTTTAAAAATATTGAAGATGTTATTGATGCTTATCAATCTTATGCTAATAAGTCAAAAAAAATGATAATTGCTTGTGGCGATGATCCTTATACCCACTTATTAGAAGTAACGCCACCCATTTTTTATTACGGGTTAGATGATGATAATGATATTATTGCAAGTAATGTTGAATATAAAGAGACAGGTACAAGTTTTGAAGTAACAGTAGAAGGAAATTATTATGGTTTTTTCGAACTTCCAATTTATGGGAAACATATGTTATTAGATGCATTAGCAGTCATTGCGACTTGTTATTATGAAAGACTAGATGCTAAGGATGTTGCAAAAGTATTTAGGACATTTGAAGGAGCTAAAAGAAGATTTTCGGAAACTGTAATAGGAGATACAATTATTGTGGATGACTACGCACATCATCCAAATGAAGTGAAGGCAATTATGAAAGCAGTAAAACAAAAGTATCCAAAAAAGAAAATTATAACAGTATTTCAGCCACATACATTTTCTAGAACAGAGCAATTTTCAACTGATTTATCTAAGGTTTTAAATTTATCTGATCATTCTTATATTATGGATATTCATCCATCTCGTGAAAAGCAAGAAGATTTTCCAAATGTAACTTCCCATTTGATTATTGATGCATTAGATCATGGAGAGTCTATCACAATGAAAGATGCGGAAAAGTTAGTGCAGTATAAAGACGCCGTTATTCTATTTATGAGTCCAAATGATCTTCATGAATTGGAAGATGATTTGATTGCTTTGTTAGAAGTAAAGTAATTAGTGTATTATGTAAAATATGCAGTTCTTTAGGCAAACTGAATTTCATTTCTTAAATATAAGAAATGTTTTTTTGTGCTTTTTAAATCCTATTTGATAAGGTAAAAAATCTACACTAAATTTCTAATGAAATCCTAGGAATATTACAGGATAAAAACATGAAGAAAAGAAGAAAAGGTTAGAAAACCCTTAAGATAAAAGGGAAAACAACCTTTTTTTGATAAAAATTAATGAGCAAGAATATTAAAAAAGCGAAGAATTTCATTTTCGTAGTCTAAAGATATCCAAAATCTAATTCTTTTAAGACTTCATTATATACTCTTTTCACATCATTTAGGAAGGCTAAAGCAAGTTTTTTAAGAATTTGTAGATTAAATAGAGCATTTTTATCCATAGTAGAATTATCATCTTGTTTAAAAGTGAAATCTAAATGCCAATGTAATTTGTTTTCAACACTCCAGTGTTGTCTAATTGCTTTAGAAAATGTATCTATATCATTGTAGATACTGGAAATGTAATATCTATATTCAACAGATTTATTTTTTCCTTTTTGGGTAGTCTTTTTCACTAAACCAAAAGATTTCACTCCTTTCCAATCTTTTAAATTAGAGTACCAAGAAATATCCTCTGTTTGAAAATATTCATAAGTAATAACAGAAGAGTGACTTTTTTCTAAAGTCTTTAAATAAGTATTGTGAGATCCACAGGCTCTAATTATACTTAGTTGGGTTTCATTAAAATACAAAGCTAAATCGTTATAAAATGTACCTTGATTTTGCTTGATTGGAACAACGTAATCTCCTTTTAGTTGAATAACAGATTTCACATTTTCTTTTTGAGTATTTAAAGCATCCCATGTAATAATATTTCCCTTCACATTAATCTTATCTAAAATTTTAGGAATAGTAGAAATTTCATTCGTTTTATCTTCAATCATTTCACTGGCAATGCACATTCCTAAATTATTAGAGTAAACATTAAGAACATTTAAAGATTTGACCTTAGATCTAGTATCATTTTCATTCCTAGAGCTACCATTATCTGTTTTACCATCGATATTCATAATATTGCGGGTAGAAGAAAATAATTTTAAAACATCTTGAGCAAAAAGAACACAAATATTTTCTAACTCATCAGGTTTAATGATAGAGAAAACCCTTTTATAAGTTATAGCAGAGGGAATACCACCAGAGAGCATTAAGAAGTTTTTAAGCCATGATTTTTTATTTTGAGCAAAATCATGAATTTCTTCCCAGTCATTACAATTACCAATGATAGCTAAAAAAGATACAACAACAATATCCCAAATTTTGTATTTGCATTTAGCTTTTTGTCTAGAATCAGAAAGGGCTTTAATTTTTTCTTTAAATGTCTTAAGAGAATCGAAGTTTAAATCATCAATATTAATTTTATATTTATTCATTTGTTTTAAAGTTAATTCAGATTTTGATAATTTCTTATTTTTCATATACAACACCTATAAATATTTTACAGGTATTTTACAAATATTTCATTAGTTTTGTGATATTTTACTACTAATTTATACTGCTTTTCTCTTTTTATTTTTTAGTTGTCAATACTTTTTTCTTTCTTTTTTCATGTTTTTATCCTGGGAATATTACAGGATAAAATTATAAATTAGAAATAAAAAGTCGAATAAGCATTGAAAAATAA
>CAOJDP010000067.1 GCA_948433085.1 uncultured Caryophanales bacterium | reverse complement strand
TAATATGTGGCCTTTATAACTATGAATTAAATTAGTTATCGAACAGGTCTAATATATAAAGTACTAATTGTATCCAACTTATTTGGTTTAATAATTGAATTATTATGTACATTTGCTTCAATAATATATTTAGACTACCGTATCATAAGTGAAATAATCTATAAGTCTTATTTATTGTATTTAATTATGTGGATATCTACTTTTGCTTATTATATATATAGTATTGCTAGAAATGAAATGGAAGTAAAAAAGAAGCGGTATTTTATTTTTGTGTTTTATTATATTGTTCTTGCAGTTATATTATGGTTTTTACCAATTGATTGTGTAATAGAGAATAATTTTGCAACACGGTATACAACTGGGATGAGTGTCTTTTTTACTTATGGAATTTCCGCAATTGCGATGACTGTTATTATTGGTTTATTAATAATCCATTTGAAAAATCTTAAAAATCAAAAATATATACCCGTTTTTCTTTTTTTAATTATCGGTGGAGTTGCGATTGTTGTACAAATTTTTAATCCGCAATTATTATTGATGACTTATGTAGAAACATTTATTTGTGTAATTATGTATTTTACAATTGAAAATCCGGATATCAAATTAATGAATCAAATTGCGCTTGCGAAAGACCATGCTGAAAAAGCAAA
This sequence comes from uncultured Caryophanales bacterium, assembly GCA_948433085.1. Taxonomy (GTDB): domain Bacteria; phylum Bacillota_I; class Bacilli_A; order RF39; family UBA660; genus UBA5026. The sequence continues at coordinate 6,125 of CAOJDP010000067.1, read as the reverse complement.
TCGAGCGAAAAGCGATTTTTTATCTAGTATGTCTCATGAAATTCGTACGCCCCTAAATGCGATTGTAGGATTTAGTGAAATGATAGAATATGAAACAGAAATAGAAGCTTGTAAAGAAGATGCAAGAGATATTATCATGGCATCTCATAATTTACTTGAAATTGTAAATGGAATATTAGATATTAGTAAAATAGAGGCAAATAAAATGGAGATTATTAATAAAGATTATTCATTGGTTTCTGAACTTGAAAATTTGTCAAAATTAATGATTCCAAGAATTGGTGAAAAACCAATTGAATTGGTAACAAATTTTGCACCTGATATTCCCCCTACTTTACATGGTGATATCGGAAAAATTAAACAGATACTGACTAATTTACTTACTAATGCGATCAAATATACAGATGCAGGAAGAATAGATTTTAAAGTAAAATGTGTGAATGACAAAAACAAATGTAAATTGATGTTTTCAGTGAGTGATACAGGTAGAGGAATCAAGAATGAAATGATTCATTCTTTATTTACCAAGTTTAATCGATTGGATGAAGATAAAAACTCGACAATTGAAGGAACTGGCTTAGGACTTGCAATCACAAAATCTTTAGTAGAAATGATGGGTGGTAAAATTGTAGTACAAAGTGAGTATGGAATTGGTAGTAATTTTACTGTATATTTGCCACAAAGAATTACCTATACAAATTATGAATTAGAAGTAAATAAAATAGAGGAAAACTATAATTTTTCTGGTTATAAAGTTCTGATTGTGGACGATAATAGATTGAATTTAAAAGTGGCAGATAAACTATTAAAAAAATACAAAATAGATACAACATTGGTAGAAAGTGGAATAGAATGTATCAAGTTAATTCAATCTAATAAAAATTTTGATTTAATCTTAATGGATGATATGATGCCAAAATTAAAAGGAACAGAAACCCTTTTAAAGTTAAAAGAAATGTCAGATTTTCATATCAAAACAGTTGTATTAACTGCTAATGCATTTACAGGTATACGTGAAAAATACATACAAGATGGGTTTGATGATTATTTAAGTAAACCAATTGAAAAGACAGAACTTTTGAATATCTTGTCAAAGCATTTAACTAAAAAAGATTGTTCTAAAAATATAGTATCAAATGCAGTTACTGTAGAAATGCAAGTAAAAGAAAAATATTTAAATAGAAAAATCCTTATTATAGACGATAATAAATTAAATATTAAAGTGGCTTATAGAATTCTAAAACCATATGGTTTTTTAATTGAAGAGGTGTATAGCGGTAAAGATGGAATAGAAAAAGTAAAAAATAACCGATACGATTTAATTTTTATGGATTACATGATGCCAGAAATGGATGGAATAGAGGCGCTAAAAAATTTAAAAACACTACCAAATTTTAAGACTCCTGTAGTAGTATTAACTGCAGATTCTGTTGAAGGTGCTAGAGAAAAATTTTTAAGAGCAGGATTTGATGAATATATTGCAAAACCAATTAATAAGGATGTATTAGATGAAGTATTAGCGAAAATATTTAGGGGACAAGAATTTTAAATTCTATATAAGGAAAGTGCATAAAAAAATGAAATCAAAAAATATTCATTAATAGTGAATATATAAAATTAGAGTATGCTAAGAAGAATAACGGATGTTATTTTTTTATTGATTAGAAAGTCGAAAAAAGGCACTCATAAAAAATTCTAGGTTGTCTTTTTTCTTAATATAGTTTTATAGGAGGAGAGCCTATGAAATATACTAATAAACGGACAGGTTTGACAGATGAAGAAGTAGCAAAAAACAAACAACAATATGGGTCCAACCAAATTACAACGATAGAACAAACAGGATTTATGAAAAAATTACTAGAGACATTAGGAGATCCAATTATTCGTATTTTATTAATTGCATTAGGTATTAAAGTTGTGTTTTTAATTCAAGATTTTGATTGGTATGAAACTGTAGGAATTGTAATTGCAATTTTTATCGCATCCTTTATTTCTACAATCTCAGAATATGGGAGTGAACAGGCATTTATCAAATTACAAGAAGAATCGTCTAAAATTAAGTGTCGAGTAAAAAGGAATGGGAAAATCAAAGAGATAGGTGTTGATGATGTTGTAGTAGGAGACATCATTTTATTGGAGGCAGGAGATAAAATACCTGCAGATGGTCTTATTATAGAAGGGGATATCAGTGTAGATGAATCTTCCATTAATGGGGAGACAAAAGAAGCTTACAAATTTCCAGTAGAAGGAACAGTAGTTGAAAAAAATCAAGTATATAGAGGAACTGTGGTGTACTCTCGTCAAGCTATAATGGTAGTAACAAAAGTAGGCAATGATACTTTATATGGAAAATTGGCCTCTGAATTGTTGGAATCAGGACCAGTAAGTCCTCTTAAATTAAGACTTAGTGAACTTGCCAAATTTATTAGTAGAATAGGTTATATAGGGGCATTTTGTGTGTCGATATCCTACTTGTTTTCTGTAATTTTTATAAATAATAATTTTCAAATGGATAAAGTAGGGGATCTATTAACCAATTTTCCAGTTATGTTAGGTCATATCTTATATGCTTTAACTTTGAGCGTTACAATAATTGTAGTAGCAGTTCCAGAAGGTCTACCCATGATGATCACGCTTGTTTTATCCTCTAATATGAAACGAATGTTAAAAAATAATGTATTGGTTAGAAAAATGGTTGGAATAGAAACTGCTGGAAGTATCAATATTTTATTCACCGATAAAACAGGGACATTAACGAAAGGAAAACTAGAAGTAACGCATTTCGTCAATGGTGATTTAAAAGAATTTAACCATGAGTTTGAATTGGAAGGTTACGCTCGTTTACATCATTTATTTTATCTTTCGTCTGTTTATAATAATGCGAGTACGTATGATGAATTAGGAAATGTAATAGGGGGAAATATTACAGATAGGGCTTTACTCAAATTTATAACTTCTAAGTCAAATTATAATATTCAAAAACTAGAGACAATTCCATTTAACAGCAAAGAAAAATATGCATGTACAACAATTGTGGAGAATCATAAAAAGATGAAATTGATTAAAGGGGCTCCAGAAAAAATTTTAGTGCATTGTACTAGCTATTATGATATATCTGGAAATAAAAAAATGTTACTGAATAAAAATAATTTAACGACTTATTTGAATAATATGACTAAAATGGGTATTCGCGTATTAGCTTTAGCAATTAATGATAATTATGATAGCAAAGATACGTTTAAAAATATTACGTTAGTAGGATTTGTTCTTATCAAAGATGAAATTAGAAAAGAAGCAATTACAGGAATTGAATTGGTAAAAAAAGCTCATATTCAAACTGTTATGATTACAGGGGATAATAAGGACACAGCTTATACTATAGGGAAAGAAGTAGGGTTAATTACAAATCATCATGATATTATTATAACTAGTGATGAACTGCAAAATAAAACAGATGAAGAAATTAGTAAAATATTGCCAAATTTAAGGATTGTAGCACGTGCTTTGCCACAGGATAAAAGTAGGTTAGTTAGAATTGCTCAAAAATTAAACTTAGTTGTTGGTATGACAGGGGATGGAGTAAATGATGCACCTGCGCTTAAAAAGGCTGATGTTGGATTTGCAATGGGAAGTGGAACAGAGGTTTCAAAAGAGGCGAGTGATATTGTAATATTAGATGATAATTTCTTATCCATATCCAAAGCGATTTTATTTGGAAGAACTATTTTTAAAAGTATTCGAAAGTTTATTATTGTACAATTAACAATTAATTTTTGTGCAATTAGTTTATCTATTATAGGACCATTTATTGGAATTGATACGCCAATTACTGTCATTCAAATGCTTTGGATTAATATGGTAATGGATACATTGGCGGGGTTGGCTTTCGCTTATGAGCCACCATTATTAGAGTATATGAATGAATACCCTAAGAAAAAGGATGAATCAATTATTAATCGATATATGATGCAACAAATTGTTGTGACTGGATTATATTCTGCGATTCTTTGTATATTATTTTTAAAGCTACCTATTGTGAAAGAATGGTTTCAGGGGAATCAAGCAGAATATTTAACTGCATTCTTTGGTTTGTTTATTTTCATTGACATTTTCAACAGCTTTAATGCGCGAACTAGTCGGTTAAATTTACTAGCACATATTCGAAAAAACAAAGTATTTTTAGCCATTATGATATTTGTAATTGTTGTGCAAATTATTTTAATCTATTATGGTGGAGAATTATTTAGAACCGTAGGATTAAACTTCAAAGAATTTCAAATTATGATATTTTTAGCTGCTACTGTGATTCCAGTAGATTGGATTCGTAAACTTTATTTACGTAGTAAAGGATGTATAGGTGGTGTCTAGTAAATTCAGTAAATAAAAACAATTAAATTTGAACAAATTGTCGGTGTTTTGTTGAAATTTACTTAAAATTCTAGTAGAATAAAATTCAGGTGAATTTTATGATTTATTTATATAGGGATTTGACGAAAAAAGGATTTAGTGATTATCAAATTAAAAAAATGGTACAAAACTGTCAACTTTACATGGTTGAAAAAGGAGTCTATTCTGTTACTGAGACTTATGATGCCTTAGAAGTAATTGTGAAAAAGCACCCAAATGTAGTTGTGACACTTGAAACAGCATGTTATTGTTATAAATTACTCTCAGAACTGAAACTACCATACACAGTTGCAACGAAACAAAAAGACCGAAAAATATTGGATCGAAGGGTAAAACAAATTTTCATGACAGATACGTTATATCCGATTGGGAAAAGTACAATTACCTATCAGTCTTATCCGATGCATATCTATGATTTAGAAAGACTTTTAATTGAAGTAGTTCGCAATAAAACAAATTTGAATTATGACATGTATCAGGAGATTATAAAAAGTTATCAAAGATTGACTCGACTATTGAATTTAGAAAAATTGAAAGGTTACTTAAAGTTCTTTAAAAATGAAAAAATAACGGAGAGAATTGAAAAAGAAGTGTTCCAAAAATGACAGAGATGTCATTTTTTTAGACTAAGTTATACTATTTGCTTACAAAATGAAACAATAATCTTATACTAGAATAGTTCACAATATAAAGTCATGTAAATTTTTTTTACCTCCATTGCAAACAAAGTAGAAATATGGTAGAATAAAAAATGCAACGTGTTAACTTTTTGTGAATTTCAGGTAGTCAAAGAATAAAAAGGAGTGAAGAAATGATTAGTTTAGTAGTTTGCGACGACGAAAAGGAATTTCGCAAAAAAGTAGTAAAAACAATTGATCAGTTGTTTATGAAAAATAATCTAGATTATGAAGTAAAAGAATTTGCAAGTTATAATCGAGAGTTTGAAAAAACAATTCAGCAATCAATGACTTCAAGGATTTACATATTAGATATTGAAATGAATAGCGATATATCTGGAATCGATATCGCTAGAATGATTAGAAAAATAGACTGGAATAGTATTATTATCATGGTAACATCCCACTCCGATTCCGGATTAGATGCATTAAAAGCACAAATTATGTTGCTTGCCTTTATCTCAAAATATGATGAATGGGAAAAGAATCTAACAAGTATTCTGAAAAAAGCAATTACAAAAGTCGACCATAAGAAAGTATTATCATTTGAATCGAATAGTATTATGTATCGAATCTACGTAGATGATATTTTATATGTAACTACCGATACTGTAGAGCGAAAATGTATTATTAAAACAACGTATGGAGAAATACCAATTCATAAGACAATGAGTCAGTTAATAGAGGAATTAGATAATAGATTCTTTTTAACGCACAGGAGTTGTTTAGTGAATACAGATAAAATAACCAAAATAAATTGGAAACAAAATACCATTTATTTTGATCAAGAAAAAGTAGATCTTTTATCGAGAGATAGAAAGAAAGGATTGAAAGACCTTGTTAGCATGGGCTAGTTGGTTTAGTGTAGGCATTGTATATAATTTATTATACTGTATCTTATTTTTTCAAATAGTAGGGCCTAAAACAACAATCGACAAAAGGAAAGCAATTGTTTTAAGTGTTTTATTTTCATTTATCAATTGCTTTATTAGACCTGTTCGATAACTAATTTAATTCATAGTTATAAAGGCCACATATTAA
>CAOJDP010000066.1 GCA_948433085.1 uncultured Caryophanales bacterium | reverse complement strand
TTTCATCTGTCCGTAAAATAATTTGAACTATATCTTTCACTTCTGTAATATCTTCTTAACCTCATAATATCTTAAAATGCTTCAAAGCATCCCTTATCGCTTCCGCTTTCTCCGCCGTCGGATGCTTCCTCGGCCTTTTCAATTCCTCTACCGCATTAGGAGCATCATACATCGGCAATCCTAACTCCCTCTTTACCTCTGCGATATATGCGGTATGTACTTTGAAGCCATACTTCGCTTCTATATACTCCTTAATCATTTTATAAGTAACCCGCTCTTTCGGCTTGTATGCTGCGGCTCTCTTGGCAATATTATCAAGCGGCACTTTGCCCTCACCCTCGCCAAACTCGACTTTTACGTTGATTACGCTGTCAGGTTTTTTGTGGGAAAGCATTACAACCGTCTCCACATGAGTACCAAATTAGAACATATCCCCACAAAATCATGGAAATATGAGAAATTTTTTTACAATACTAAAACCGTTCATGCATCCCTTTTCCCACAAAGATATTATGTATTGTTGAAAAACCATTTTCTTATAACACATCTTTTTTCTTGTATACTTTCTTGCATCGATTTAAAATTGTCGATACCAAAAATTGATTATCAGTACTTATCAAACGATATTTTTTGTTTACTCTCGGAGTAAAAATAGCCTTCTTGATTCCATTTTGATCTGTTTTAATTTGTCCTTTTAAGCCTGTTACATTATCTTTTTGTATATAAAATCTAATTTTCACCCCATGCACAGAAACCTTTTTATATAAATTCACCAATTTTTCATCTGTTGTTGATTCACACAATAACGTACAATGATTTTTAAATGTTCAATTCTATCGGTTTGTTTTTTATAGTCTTTTTCATATAAAAAATCTAAATCTTTTCCAATAACATACAACTCTACCGCATCGTCACATAAACTTTTTGTCAACTCATTTTTCCATACAATGTTAAATACTAACATCAAAATTAAAATTAGCACAATAATAGATATATTCATTCACTTCCCCATCCTTCCTTATCCATAATGTATATTTTAATTGCACAAACTATTTTGCTGATTTATTAAAATCATAAAATCTATAATAGCTGACTAATTATTTTTTCTACCCCCTCAATATAATCCTGCATATTTTTTCTTTTATAAACATGAATATATGAGGGATGGTGTATAGGAACATAATAGATTCCTTCAATCTTTTCATAATGATATTCAAAATCATTCCATTTTTCAAATTCAATATTCATTTTTTTCGCAACTGTTGAATATACCTTTTCTCCCAATAAAAAAACAATTTTAGGAGACATTGTATGTATTTCACTTAACAAATGTTCAAAACAACAATCAATTTCACTTTTATTAGGATAACGAAGCTTTTGCTGTTCTGTTAAAGGTAAGCATTTAACTAAATTGGTTTTATATGCAATTGCTTCTTCGCATCTTTCTTCAATTTTTTGAATTATCATGCCTGTATTCGTTTCTGGTGATAATGGTAATTCAATATCAGACATCACTTTTTTAGCTGACAAGCCAACCCAAAAGATTTGACATTCCTTTTCTACATCTAGTAATGGCTCTTGATTAAAGCATAAGCCACATTTTTGACACTTTCGTATTTGTTCAATCATTATTATTCTCCTGCTAACCTTTGTGTTTTTAGTATATACTCATTTAATACTTCGTCAGATTCCATACTATAATTTCCAAAATTAAAATTAAACTGGGATCTTCCTTTAAATTTGCTTATTGTTTCATTAAACTGGCAATTCTGAATTATACCTGTATCATGCATAATTTCATTGTATAGTTGTGTACCATCATAAGGTCTGAATTGAAACACACTTGTTCTAAATGTTCCTTCTGTTGTTAGTGAAATTCTCTTTAATTCCTTTGCTAATTCAAATGTCTTTTGAAAATCCTCCCTTGTTTCTTTAGGAAATCCATATATAAAATAGCCCTTTAAATCAATTCCATTTTGCAATATTTCTTGCGAAACCTTTATAATATCATCAGAATCTCCCATTTTGTTTATTCTTTTTCTTACCGATTCCGAACCAGATTCAATGCCAATAAACAATTCTTTACATCCTCCAACTCGAAGCTCTTTAATTTTTTCAATTGCATTCACTAATGATAATACATGCACCATCCCTCTCCAACTCAACTGCGTAAATTGAGAAAAGATATGATTCGCCATATCTATACTCTTACTATTGCGTAAAAACAAATCATCCAAAATGCGAACACTTTGTATATCTGGATATGTAGATAAAATTTCATGAATTTCTTTTATAACACTCTCCTCTGTACGAATTCTAATCGTCACGTCTTTATTCAAACTCCTAGCTCCACCGCAAAACGCGCAATCAAACATACATCCTCTTGATGTAATAATTGCAACTTCTTTTTCTCCATAATGATTTATGATTATTTCATTTCCTAGATATTTTCGATTTAAAAATATGTTTGATATATCCCTGGGAAAATATATTGAATTCATATTTACCCTGTAAACATATTTAGAATCCATTTGTTCTTCTGGTTCTTGACTGCAATTTTCTGAAACAATTTGGGGAATAATAAATTCGCCTTCACCAATAATAATATTTAATGTATTGGAAACATTCCAATTTAAAATTTTACGATAAATACTTTTAACAGCCTGCCCTCCTATAAAACACTTACAGTTTACATTAATACTTTCAACAATATTTTTAACCAACTCATAATTCTGAGTAAAAATATTAATACCTACAAAATCAGGCTTGGTTTTATCTATATAGGAAATTATATCTTGTACAGATTTTCTATCTTTTACACAATCCACAATTTCAACATCTATATCATTAATCTTTTCTAAATATGTTGCTATATACCCCAAACCCAATGGAGATAAATATTGTTCATTTTCCTTTGTGGAATCCCAAAAAATAGGGGAGTTAATTAGTATAAACTTTTTCATTTTTCCCTCCAATTACTTATAATGCAAGAAACAATCTCTTCAACATTGTTCTCCAAATCAGTATTATTATTAATACATAGAACATCTATGTTTCTTTTCTCTAATTCTATAATCCCTTTGTTCATATATAAAAGTTCATTATATGATTGGTTTCCCTTTTCAAATCTTGTTAATACATTTCTTTCTGACAACCTTTTTTGTAATACATTCTCATCTGCAAACACAGCCACCTGTAAGTCGGGTTTTATAATCTTTGAATTTAACTCCAAAAGAAAAGTATCATTAACATTATCCATTTGTTGTAAAATCAAGGATGATAAAATATATCTATCTGTAATAACAATTTTCCCCTTTTTCAGTTCGGGTAAAATTTCTTTTTCTATATGCTCATATCTATCTGCTGCAACCAAACAAGCTAAACTTATCCCCGAATGACTTTCAGCAAATTTTCTTACAAAAGAACCACATTCTGTATTGGTTGGCTCTTTGGTCGTATATGTAGCATAGCCCATAAATTCCAGTCTTGTTTTAACTGACTCTATGAGTGTCGATTTACCAACACCATTGGGTCCATCAACAGCCACCAAAAAGCCTTTTGTACTAATTTCTAACATATTTTTATATCAACCTCTCTACAATGTTAAATAGCTTCAAAATGTTTCAAAGCATCTTTAATCGCTTCCACTTTTTCCGCCGTCGGATGTTTCCTCGGCTGTTTCAATTCCTCTACCGCATTAGGAGCATCATACATCGGCAATCCTAACTCCCTTTTTACCTCTGCGATATATGCGGTATGTACTTTGAAGCCATACTTCGCTTCTATGTACTCCTTAATCATCTTGTATGTAACTCGCTCTTTCGGCTTGTATGCTGCGGCTCTCTTGGCAATATTATCAAGCGGCACTTTGCCCTCACCCTCGCCAAACTCGACTTTTACGTTGATTACGCTGTCAGGTTTTTTGTGGGAAAGCATTACTACCGTCTCAACATGATTATCGTTGTCCAAACCAAATCACATACCTTTTTATTTCTTATCTGTCTTTTGTTCCAATAGTTTTATAGAGTTCAAATAATCTTCTTCTACATCACTGATGGTTCTTGCTTTATATTTTTTATATTCATCTGTCGCCTTATCAACAGCTTGCTTATGAGAAATATTTCCATTTCCCTGTAACAACTGTTCTCCACTCATTATAAGTATACGATCCAGATGTTCTGCCCAATCCCTCATAGTCATTACCTGTTCACGTTCTGCCTGACGTTCTGCAAAATCCAAATACCCAGACACAAGCTGCCCCATTGCCCGAAGTTCCTTTTCACTCAAATAATTCTTGGCTATAACAGCTTCTTTCAAAGTTGGTTGATTTCCCACAAATGTTGTAAGCCCCATGAAATCTTTTTCAGCATCTGCCCGTGTATAAATAACCTCAGCTGCCGTTTGTCCATGAATGGCATAATGAATTTTGTTCTGCACTTTTTTAAAGAATAAAATAGATATTTCTGCTTTTGGGTCATAATCAATACTGGTAGCGTAAATTTCCAAAACTTGTCTATAAAATACTTTTTCAGAAGCACGTATGTCTCTGATTCGTTCAAGTAATTCTTTAAAATAGCCACCGCCCCCCAGATTTTTCAACCGTTCATCATCCAGTGCAAAACCTTTTCGCATATATTCTTTCAATACATTGAGCGCCCAAATTCTGAACTGCGTACCACGCTTGGATTTCACACGATAACCCACAGAAATAATGACGTCCAAATTATAATAATCAACCTGATATGTTTTTCCATCTGCCGCAGTTGTTGCAAAATTTGCAACAACTGATTCTCTCACTAGCTCTCCTTCAGAAAAGACGTTTTTTATATGCCTCGAAATCGTTGATTTGTCTCTTTGGAATAATTCAGCCATCTGGTCAATGGATAACCATACGGTATCTTCATCAAAAGTCGTTTCAATTTTTGTCAGGCCATCTTCTGTTGTATAAATAATGATATTCGACTTCTGCTCCATAGTCTCCCAGTTATTCACCTATACACCCCATTTCTAAATTATACAACACTCGTTACACTTTTATCATATAATTACTTTTCTGTGTCTTTCGTACTCTAATATTTATGCAATTAGCAATATCAAAGATTGTACTCTTTCAATATAGTAATTTAATATAAACTTACTTTAATTCATTTAAAAACTTTTCTGTTGTATAATCGGCAGGTGTTTTTTGAATAATAGAAAAAATTCTAGATATTCTCTTAAATTCTTCCTGCCTATTATTTTGAAGTTCTTCTACAGAAATCTCAAAAAGAATTGCCCATAAAAAATAAAAATTTTGATCTGTCTTATATTGAATTCCTTTATTTGAATGATTAAATAAGGCTCTCAATTGTTCGGGATTATTCTCTATCAACATTAATATTTTATCAACAAAAATTTCTACATTTTCCAATGCCTTCACAAAAACTTTTGGATTGCTATTTGATAAATCACTTAATGTTTTTGTAACATTATCTTTGCTCATTATTCTGGCACACATTCTATCATTTCGTTTATATATATTTAAAACATTTATAATTTCTGTGTGGGGCTGATTCATCCTATAATCAATATATGCTAAAGAAGTTATTAATTCTTCAAGTTTCATTCGAGTATCTCTACCTCTAAAAACCTTCTTTTCATATCTGATAGCTATCTCTTTTACCTTAATAACTATATCTTTATCTATATATGCGTTCCACATTTCAAAAGTATTTTCTTTAATCGGATAAGGTTTTGTATTTAATCTTAGAAACAAGTCTATCTGACTAAAATCTGGATTTTGTTCCGAATCTATTTCTATTATATCCATAGGAAATTCTAAAATCTTTTCTTCAAATTCATCGTCTATTGTATCTATCGTTTTCCCATTTAATTCGGACAGAATTTTTAATTTAGATAGCTTAAACTTATCCTTATCAGAACATACACTTTCTCCACGTTCATTTATATATGTCTTTCCCAAAAAACCTAAAATTGTAAGTAAACGCTGTTGTCCATCTACAACTTCCTTTATCCTATCCTTTTTTTTATAAATAAAAAGTGGAGGAATATTGATTCCCAACAAAATACTTTCCATCAGATATGAGGCCTTTTGTAAATTTTTCACCTCTGATCTCTGATAATCTGGTCTAATTAAAAATCTAGATTTTTTCATATCAGAAATAATGTCCTCAATCGTTAAAGTTTCTGGTAAGGGTTTATTAATTTTATAATGTGAAATTTGATCTTTTTCACTTCTGCTTTCCATCATCTCTGAAAAAGCTTCTGAATTCTTTATATACTTTTGATAATTAATTTTAAATATATCTTGAAATATATTGGCTATAAATCTATATCTGTTATTGATTGCCGAATAATAATGACTGCCTGTAGACTCAAAAATTTGTTCTACACTTCTTTGTGGATTATTTATTATATTATCCCATAATTTATGATTTCCACTGGCATTACTTATATAATCAAAAACCAGTTCAATTTTATTGTCTTCAATTTCTCCTCCATTTTGTAATACAATACTTATAGCCCAATAAAGCACCTCATAAAATAATTTGCTATCATATAGATAATTGTTTCGTTCTTTACATACAGAATTGAATTTCGATATACAATTAATAATAGTCTCAAATTCTTCCATTATTTCTTCTGCGCTTTTATTTTCTAATATAAAATAATAGTATTTACATATTATATCAGCTTTTGAACTCCCTTTCGAATAACTAAATATAGGAACAAAGGGAAGTGTTACTAAATTTCTTATTAACGAAACTACAATATTTACTTTATCCCGTTTACTTGCTTTTTTCTTGCTTCTGGGAAGAATAATTTCACACAAAAAATTATAAAGTCCAGTATTATTATATATTTTACTATATAATAAGTTCGACAACTTATCATTAATATAAGCAGCTCTATCAATATCATATTTTTGTAATGGTGTAATTCCTGAATTATATCGTCTAAATA
>CAOJDP010000065.1 GCA_948433085.1 uncultured Caryophanales bacterium | reverse complement strand
TAAGTTATAATAAAAGAAATAACCTTTTTTAGCTATTCCCTGACTGAACTGTAACATAATTTTTTGTCTGCTCATTTTTCTTCATATAATTCTTGTACCATATGCAACATTGCTTGATAACGTTCTTCTCTACTTTTCTGAGACATGTGGCAGATGTTTACCATAATTAATACTATCTTTTTATTATGAAAGTCTATCAAATAGATTGGTCCTGTATACCCACTAAAAATAACAGTTTTAAAGTTTTCGCTGTGTATTAGATAATGGGTGATAAAAAATAACAAAAGAGCAAAAAATGTGATATACTAGTATTGTTCAAGATAAATTTAATATAAAGAGTATTCTTAATTAGCTAACCAAATATATTAAATTTATCTTGAACAAATGAATTTAGTGGTTAGCTAATTAAGGGTACTTTTTTTAGGTGATTAATATGATAGATAAAACTTTATTCGAAAATATGTTACCAGATGAACTACAAACATTTATGGATTTTTTAAAAAGTATTTTGACTGATATTTCCTCTAAATCAAGTACAACTACAAAATTAGCTAATAGACAAAAAGTTAATCATTGTTGCCCTTACTGTTTTTCCTCATATATTGTTAAAGATGGTCATTCGAAATCAGGTGTTCAAAGATACAGATGTAAAGATTGTAAAAAGAGATTTAACGACGCAACTGATACATTATGTAGTAATAGTAAATTATCTTATGAAGTGTGGTTACATTTTTTTGAATGTATGATAGATAAATTATCTCTTAGAAAAACAGCTGTTAAACTAAATATAAACAAAAATACTACTTTTGCTATGAGGCATAAAGTACTTAATGCTTTAAAAATATTTAGAGAAAAAATAGTTCTATCTGGTAAAATTCAAGCTGACGAATTATATAAGTCCATTAATTTAAAAGGAACAAGACCAAAGAATATGCCACGTTTTTCTAAACCAAGGCAAACAAAAGGTGGCTCAAAACGAGGTATTAGTGATCATCAAGTATGTATTGCTTCAGCTACTGATGAATGGGACAATATTTATTTTGAGATTGTTGGAGTTGGACCTATTACTACCGAAATGATTGAAAAAACATTTTCAACTGTAATCAAACCAGGAAGTACTTTAATTACAGATTGCAAATCATCATATGAAAAATTTGCTTATAACCATAATCTAAAATTACAACAAGTCAAATCTGGAACTTATCAAAACTTAGCTGGATATAATTTAGCTGAAATCAATGGACTACATTCTAATGTTGAAAATTTTCTTCAATCATTTGTGGGCGTTTCAACAAAACACCTACAAGGATATTTAGATTGGTTTTCTTATCAAAAGTATTTAACTTATACTGTGGAATTATTAAAACAGCCACAAGTAATGATGAATTATGTGATTGGACAAATCGCTTCAATCAATATTGCTGATATTTACTCTAAAGATTTTCCTGTAGATATCTGTGATGCTTATTCTCATTATCATTTTTCTCCATCAACCGATATCTAATACACAGCGAAAGTTTTTATAAAACGGAATAGGGTTGATTTCTTTATACTTTACTGGATAACGCATACCAGCATAATTATATGGTTTTATAATGGATGTTAAAAAATCAGTTGATACAATTTTACTTAATAAATTTTCGAATAAATTTGCTGTATCATTGGTACGAATCATAGGAATTTTATAGAGATACGCATAGTCTAAAATTTGTTTTTGAAGGTATATATTATAATTATTATGAGCCAGCATTTTAGTAATTGTACTCTTTTTTAAAAGACGTTCTTTGTCATCTACAAGACTAATTAGTATGGTTAAAAAATCAGTAGCCGTTGTAAAAATACCAGCATGTCCTAAAGTAAAACCATACTGATAAGCCATTTGAGCTTTGATATCATGAGGGACTTTATCAATATTTTGAATTTCTTCTCCACCTATAATTTGGTAATTACAAGATACTACTTTTTCCTTTTCGGTTATTTCAAATACAGTATTGGTTAAGTCTAATGGTTTTATGATATTTTCGCCTACAATTTCGCGGTATGATTTCTGATAAATGGTTTCAAGTAAAATTCCTAGTATCATATAATGGGCATCTATATATTTAGGATTTTCATTTTTAATATAAGAATGAAACAACATATCATAAATTTCTTCTTTACTTTTTGCAGTTCCTAAATAACCTTGTGTCCATATTTCTTTTGCATGAGAAAGTAAATCTAATATAGTTACTTTTTGTAAATACAAAAATCTTTTATCGATCTTAGAAACTTTATCTTCTAAAGAACAGAGATTCTTTTCGATTGCTTGGTAAATTAATATGGCAGTAATTGTTTTGGTTAATGAAGCAATATCAAATAAAAAATCTTCTTCCATTGGAATGCTACAAGGTTTTATTTGGGCATATCCTTCTACCAAAGTATCAATATAATTTTCATTGAAATAAGCAACTTTTGCAACACATCCTGTACCAAATTCTGGAAAATAATGTTTTAAGTTTTTCATAAGGATTCTCCTTTATTTTATTCTACCCTACTTTCTATGTAAATAAGAGCTCTCCCCATAAAAATTAACATTTTTCAATTTTAGAACAAAAAAGGCTTGACAATTTAACCTTTTTCAGTTAGTATAAGAAGCACCAATTCGGAAATACTATTTACTCTGAATTGGTGCTAGTATCACACTAGCCAACCCCTTTTTATTCTTTTATGAAACTGTTCTCAGGGGGACAGTTTCTTTTTGTTATTTTGTCAAGATTATTTTGTCCTAAGTCTTAGGTAAAAATAAATTTTGAATGAAGCTATATTTAGTTTTTAACAAAAATAACACCTCTTTGGTGTTACTCATGATGGGCTAGGTCTATATTATTTTGACATATTTCCCCTTTTTATTCTCTCATGTCTGTTCTCATGTATTTTCCTAACCTACAATCACAGTATAGCATATGTAAAAAAAAAGAAATATAGTTATTTCTTTTTCTTTTATAAATTTGACACATATTGACATTGATTTAATTTTTTTCACTCAACATTTTATAATACTGATATCTTTCTTTTGCATTTTCCATATTTGCTTTTAATAAAGATTTTGCTTCTATTGGATTTATTTTTTCCAACATCTGGTACCTGGTCTGTTTTTGTAAAAATGCATTGTATAAATCAAAATTTGGTTCTTTGCTATCTAAATAAAATTTCTGCTCAACTGGATGATAGTGGAAAATTGGTGTATAACCACATTCGGTTGCAAGACGTTCCATTGCTACGCTATTTTCCATTCCACCTTCTATACCATGAGAAATACAAGGTGTATAAGCAATCACAATAGAAGGTCCTTTATAAGCAGCAGCTTCTTTTAACACTTTAATTACATGCATCATATTGGCACCTAAGGAAACTGTTGCGACATAAACATGTGGATAAGCAAGTAACATGCGTGCCAAATCTTTTTTTGCATTTTGTTTTCCAATGGTTGCAAATGATGCAATTGCACCTTTTGGACTTGCCTTTGAGGATTGTCCACCTGTATTGGAATATACCTGACTATCTAATACTAAGATATTGACATCCTCATTACTAGATAATACATGATCAATTCCCCCAAAACCAATGTCATAAGCCCAACCGTCTCCACCAATCGTCCATATTGTTTTTGGTAATAAATATTCCTGATAAGGTTTTAATGCGTTTGGAAGTTCCTTATCTTTTAATTCTTCTACTATCGCTTGACAAACTTCCTCATCTTTTCTATTTTCTATCCAACGTTTTAAAATTGGATAAATTTCATCCTCCTGATTCTCTTCAATTATTTGAATCATATGTTCCTGAATTACCTTGTTTCCAAATAGAATTCCATATCCATATTCTGCATTATCTTCAAATAAGGAACTTGCCCATGGAAGTGCATATGGAAAAGATGGGGCGCTCCCTCCATAGATTGAAGAACAACCTGTTGCATTTGCAATTACTAAATTTGGAAATAATTGTGTCAATAATTTAATATATGCTGTTTCGCCACAGCCAGCACATGCACCACAAAATGCGAATTGTGGTTGGGTAAATTGACTTCCAACAACGGTTGTATCTGGAACTTCTTTTTTATTGGTCACATGGGTACTTACGTAATCAAATATTGTTTGTTCTTGGTTTAAAATTTGTTGATTTAGTGTTTCTAAAATTAAAGCTTTGTTTTCTTTTAAACCTGGACAAGTTTTGATGCAAACTCCACATCCTGTACAATTTTGAACAGAGATTGCTACTAAATAATAATAATCTTTTAGCTTTGGATTGATTGGTCTTACACATTTTGATTTGACAATTTGAGGAGCTACTTGATATTCTTGCTCACTTAATAAATACGGTCTGATGACTCCATGCGGACATACAAATGCACATTGGTTGCATTGAATACAGTTCTTGTTTAACCACATTGGTACAAATTCACTAATGCCACGACTATTTCCTGCTGTTATTTTGATGAATGTTCCATCTTTATTTTCTAGAAAAGCTGATACTGGTAATTCATTTCCTTTCCGCATAGCCATCATTTCATAAATGTGGTTGGAATAATATGGAGTCCCCTCATAGGTGTCTTCTAGTTCAAACATTTGTAAAGATTCCTCAACTGCATCTAGGGAATCAATATTGGCTTGTATCATTTCTTTTCCTTTTTTAAAAAATTTATGTTCTATATATGTTTTTAAAAATTGTTGTGCTATTGTTGGGTCTATTATTTGTGATGTTTTAACAATTGCCATTTCCATAATCATACTGATCTTATTTTTAAGTCCATGTTTTCTAGCAATTTCTCCTGCTGGTATTGTATAAATTTTAACTTTTTTTTCAGCTAAATTTTTTAAATTCAGTTCTAATATATTTTGTAGCAGTTCCTCTTTTGTTTTAGAAGTTTCAATTAAACAAATTCCATTTTCTTGGATTGTTTTAAAGAGTTCAAATTCAGATAAATAACTTTCTTTAGCAACCACTATGACTTTTGGGTGTTCTATATAATAAGGTTTTCTTATAATTGAATCTGAAAATCTAAGATGGCCAACTGTAACCCCACCCGATTTTTTAGAATCATATTCAAAGTATCCTTGGACATACTTATCGGTTTTACTTCCAATCAATTCCATTAAAGATTTTCCCGCACTTACCATCCCATCACTGCCATACCCATAAATTAAAAACTCTTCTGTGTCGTTTATTTGAAAAGATTCATCTTCCTTCAAACTTAAATGGGTTACATCGTCTACAATCCCAATGGTAAAATTATGTACTGGATTGTCTAACATTTGATACACAGCTTTGATTTGAGATGGAGTTGTATTTTTACTAGAAAGTCCATATCTTCCACCCACTATTATTTTATCTTTTAAAGCACTTAATACATCTAAATATAATGGTTCTCCACTACTTCCTGCTTCTTTGGTACGATCTAAAACTGCAACTTTTTGTACAGAAGCTGGGATTACTTTTTGGAGATGTTCAACACTAAATGGTCGATATAGATGAACTTCTACCATTCCAACTTCTTCTTCCATATGATCTATAGTTTCTTTAATTGTATCACAAACGGATCCCATAGCAATAATCAATTTTTTTGCATTTGGGCTTCCATAATAATTAAAAGGTTGATAATTGGTAGTTGCCATTTGATTGATTTTATCCATATAAAAAGTAACGATTTTAGCTAATTCATTATAATTGGTATTTCTAGATTCCATCATTTGAAAATAGATATCATCATTTTGGTTAGTTCCTCTTGTGACAGGGTGAGATGGCTGTAACGCTCTTTTTCTAAATTTCAATAGTGCTTCTTGATTGATTAATGGTGCATAATCTTCTTTTTCTAACACTTCTATTTTGTTAATCTCATGACTCGTTCGAAAGCCATCAAAAAAATGCAAAAATGGGATACTAGATTCAATTGCAGAAAGATGAGCTACTGCAGATAAATAACTCGCATCTTGGACATTAGAAGATGCCAACATGGCAAAGCCTGTTCCTCTTGTTGCATAGATATCTTGATGATCTCCAAAAATACTTAAAGCATGGGTCGACAATGATCGTGCTGCAACATGCATGGTACATGGTAACATTTCGCCTGCCATTTTATACATATTAGGAATCATAAGGAGTAGTCCTTGACTTGCAGTAAAGGTAGTTGCTAAAGTACCTGCTTGTAGGGCACCATGAATGAATCCTGCTGCGCCTGCTTCACTTTGCATTTCCACTACTTTTACGGTATCGTTGAATAGATTTTTTATCCCCTGACTACTCCATTCATCTATATGTTCTGCCATAGGACTAGAAGGTGTAATTGGATATATACCTGCTAATTCTGTAAATAAATAGGCAGTTCTACTACATGCTTCATTACCGTCTACTGTTATTGTTTTTTTCATATATTCACATCCTAGTATTATTATATATCATATTCAAATAAGAAAAAAGACTTTTTTGTCTTCCTTTATTATTTTAGAAATCAATATTAGGGTGTAAAAATTATGCGAAAAGAATTTACATTGCCACCTGACCCATGACCTCGATCAAAATAAAATAGGCCTGTATATATTTTATTTTTATTGTTTCCACCTCGACTTTGCCATGGATAGGCACTTTCTATGTAATATGCATGATTTTCATTCTAACTGGATATATAATAATCTCCATTTTTTTGGAATGGACCCATTTCTCCAGTCGCATCGCCTAAAATTCTATTATTATAATGGGTGTGAACAGTGGATGTATATTTATCATAGTATTTATTCCATTGATTATTTCCAAAAAAATTATTATATATAGTAAGTATTTGACTATTTCCATCGGCTCCTACTGTAGAAAAAATTGTATATCCCATAACATACTCATTTGACCCACCTGATAAATCATAAATTCCAGTCATATTTCCTGTTGTAGAAGCCTGAGCGCCTATTGATGTATGATACATACTGTCACTATTCGCATATCCAGTCATAAATGAAAGGTTTCCATTTATTGTTATCTCTTTATTAATACCATATTCTGAATGAGAAAGGTAAGCTACTGCTCCCCATTCGGTATTCTTCATCATATGGCTTTCTAAGTTTCTTTTATATTCATAGCTGGTTTTAAAGGCATTACCTACATTGATATTTTTCCAACTATATACATTGGGTTTAATGATTACTTTCGATGCATCTGCTTGATTCACTTCTGCTTCCGTTGATGTAGTTGCCCCTTCATATCCTGTCTCAAATTTTCCTACC
>CAOJDP010000064.1 GCA_948433085.1 uncultured Caryophanales bacterium | reverse complement strand
CTAATTTAGCAAATCATATATAATGAAAAAAATTACTAGCAATTATTTTCTAATAATTTTTTTCTATTTTAACTGGTTTTGATAAGGATAGCGCCGAGAATTGTACTAGCTAAACTCGAAAGGCCGTGGACATGCCAAAACCACAAGCCACACCTAGTAACATCCACCCAGTTACCGCCGACAAAAGCTATTCTATTCCCTTGGTTTGATCAATAATAATCCGTTACATAATTTGTACCCCTACCATTTGTTTCTACTGGGAATGCAACCAATGGATTGGTCATGTCATACCCTAATTTGGATATCCATCTCCCATTGGTATTTGCATTTACATATCCAATTAGTTGATAACATCCATCAAATTTATCTGATTCATATTGTCTTTTGTCATAACATACATATGCTTGATAATCCTTAATATTAATTCCATCTATAAATTGCATAATATTTCCATAGATGTTTTCTATTCCTCTATAAATCATTGAACTACTGTCTGTTCCATCCACACTTCCTGATTTCATTCCTAATACATCACAACCTCCGCTTTGAGTCATAAGTGTATGAGCACTATTTGTGTAGCCTTGTCCTAACTTAATTTGTGCATTATAATCTGCATATTCTACCAAATACAAAAGTTGTAGGATAAAATAATGATAATCCAATTGACTAAATTCTTCTCCTAACTTCTTTTCAATCATTAAAAGAGGGGTATCCCCTCGTTTACAAATAGCAAATTCGCCTTTTTATGCTCATAAACTATTCTATGATTGCCTATATATTTTTAATTTCTTAGTTAGGCTAATTTTGAAATGTTTTACTTTATTTGAAAACAAATATATTATTTTTATTTAATTGCTTCTTTTCTAGACAGATTTAATCGTCCTCTTTTATCATACCCTATAGATTTTACCAAAATTTCGTCTCCCACTTTAACTACATCGCTTGGTTTCTCAATACGTTCCGCTGCTAATTGTGATACATGAACTAGGCCTTCACAACCTGGCCATAATTCTACAAAGCATCCAAAATCTTCTACTTTAATTACTTTTCCTTTATAAATGACATCTGTTTCTACTTCTCTTACTGTTTCTTGAATCATTGCAGCTGTTTTTTCAATAACTTCTTTATTTGTATGATAAATAATAACACGTCCATCGTCTTCTAAATCTACTTTAACAGCATTTACATCATTTACTGCTTTTACATTACTTGCTTCCAAAATAATCTTAGTAATCATTTCCCCACCTTTACCAATGACATCTTTAATTTTTTCAGGATCAATCATAAAAGTCATTGTTTTTGGCGCATACTGACTTACTTCTTTTCTTGGCTCTTTAATTTGTGCTTCCATTACATCTAAAATTTCTATTCTTGCTTTTTTTGCTTGTTCTAAGGCTTCTTTTAAGATTTTCTTATTAATTCCTTTGATTT
This sequence comes from uncultured Caryophanales bacterium, assembly GCA_948433085.1. Classification (GTDB taxonomy): domain Bacteria; phylum Bacillota_I; class Bacilli_A; order RF39; family UBA660; genus UBA5026. The sequence continues at coordinate 5,848 of CAOJDP010000064.1, read as the reverse complement.
TAATATCCATTTGTAAAGAACAAATTCCTTTTCTCGTTCCTCCTACTTTAAAGTCCATATCCCCTAGATGATCTTCCATTCCTTGAATATCAGTTAAAATTGTATACTCTTTTTCATCGCTAGAGGTAATCAATCCCATTGCAATTCCAGCAACTGGCGCTTTGATTGGAACCCCTGCCGCCATTAAGCTCATACATCCTGCACATATAGTAGCTTGACTAGAAGATCCATTAGATTCTAAAATTTCGGATACCACTCTTACTGTATATGGAAATTCTTCTTCTGATGGCATCACTTGTTTTAGGCATCTTTCTCCTAAAGCACCATGTCCAATTTCTCTTCTACCTGGGCTTCCATACCTTCCTGTTTCTCCTACACTAAATTGTGGAAAATTGTAATGTAGCATAAAATGTTTCTCCGCTTCTAAACTAATTCCATCTAATACTTGGTATTCGTTTAAAGCACCTAATGTGGTAACTGCTAAAGCTTGGGTCTCTCCTCTTGTAAACAATGCTGAGCCATGTGTTCTTGGCAGTAAATCAATATCTGTAGAAAGTGGTCTAATTTCATCCATTTTTCTACCATCTGATCTTGTTTTTTCGTTTACAGTAATTGCTCTAAATATTTCATATTCTATTGCTTCTAATACTAATTTTACTTTGGTTAACAATATATTCAATTCTTCTTTTTCTAATGTGGAAAATTCTTCTGTATATAAAGTAACTACTTCTTCTTTCACAGAAGCAATTGCTTCATATTTTTCTTGTTTTTCCTTAATACGCATTGCTGCATCTAGTTTAGCACTTGCAAGTTCTTTGATTCTATCTCTTAGGCAATCTTCAATTTCCAACTTATCGTATTCCATTTTTTCATCGCCGATTTCTTCCATAATTTTTTCTTGAAATATACATAATTCTTTGACTGCTTCATGGCCAAATAATAGTGCTTCTAACATATCGTCTTCTGATACTTCTTTGCTTCCTGCTTCTACCATATTAATTGCATGTTTGGTTCCTGCAACTGTTAGATCAATATCAGATACTTCTAATTCTTCTTGATTTGGATTGATAATTAATTTTCCATCTACTCTACCAACTTTTACTCCAGCAATGGGTCCATCAAAAGGAATTTTAGATATACATGTACACAAACTAGAGCCAAACATGGCAGTCAATTCAGGTGAATAATCATTGTCTACGGATAACACAGTATTGACTACTTGTACTTCATTTCTAAAATCTTCAGGGAACATTGGTCGCATAGGTCTATCAATCATACGGGCTGCTAGTGTTGCAGCATCTGTGGGTCTTCCTTCTCTTTTAATGAATCCACCTGGTATCTTTCCAACGGAATATAATTTTTCTTGATATAATACCATTAATGGGAAAAAATCAGATAAAATATTAGCGTTTTTAGATACAACAGCAGTTGATAGAATAACTGTATCTCCATATCTAACCAATACAGATCCATGGGCTTGTTTAGCAAGTTCTCCATGTTCTACAACTAATTTTTTTCCTCTAAAGTCTAATTCAAATACTTTTTTCATTTATTACCTCTTCTCTCTATTTTTTTAATCTTTATATCTATATGAAATTTCTTCTATGGTTGAAACAAAACACAATATTTATTTTAAATTTCAAACCCTTTTTTCTTCCTGTTTTTTTTTACATTAACATTTTATCCTCAATTATTTCACGCCATAAATAAAGGCACCTAAAAATAAGTGCCTACATATGATTTATTTTCTTAATCCTAGACTTTGAATCAAAGTTCGATATCTTGTTACATCTGTTTTTAATAAATACTGTAACATGCTACGTCTTTGTCCTACTTTTTTAAGTAAGCCACGTCTAGAATGGAAATCATGTTTGTGTTCTTTTAAGTGTGCAGTTAAATCATTGATTTCTTCTGTTAAAATTGCAATTTGTACTTCTGCAGAACCTGTATCTTTTTCATTTCTTGCATACTTCTTAACAATTGCTTCTTTTCTTTCTTTTGTTAATGCCATATTTTTCTCCTCTCTTCATATATTCGCATACCCCTAGTAAAAAGTTGGAGTTTCTTTTTTACCACGGATACGTACATCTATAATATACACTATATTATAATTTTATGCAAGTAAATTATAAAAATTTTTAGCAGTCATAAATAAGATCGGCAAGAAGCTTCCTTATAAAATTTTGACAAATAAGCTACAAATTTTTTATTACTTAATTGTTATATAGTTATTAAAATCTTACTTTATAATATTAGCAAGATTTTCTTTATACCAAAGTTCTTTACATTTCTCCTATGAAACTTTGCCAAAAGTATTGAATGGAAATAACCGAAAATTGATAGTACCCTCTATACTACTTTTTGGAATAAGTCCGATATAACGGCTGTCTAAAGAATCTCCTCTATTATCTCCAACTACAAAGTAATAACCCTCAGGTATCTCTTGATATCCTATATTGGTGATATTAAAATCCTCTGTTTTTATATCTTCGGATAAAAAGGGTTCTTCTACCTCTTTTTCGTTTATGAATAATTTATTGTTACGATAAAAAACTGTCTCACCAGGTAAACCAATAATTCGTTTTACTAATTTTTCTTTATGGTATTTTAGTACCACGATATCAAATCGTTTATAATTATGATCATATTTTTTTAATAACAACACTTGACGATCTTCTAATGTAGGTTGCATAGAAGAGCCATCTACTTGTACAGGTGATACAATATATAGGCGTAATAATATAATGATTACAATTGCTGCAACATATGGTAAATACTCTTTTATCATTTTCATAAATTCTCTCTTTTCTAATAAAAATAAGGCACTATGCTGCCTTATCTCGTCTTTCTTTGATCTTAGGTTGACTTACTAGATTTCTTAAGTAATAAGGTTTTGCTCTTCTTACTTTACCTTTTCGAATCACTGTTATCGAATCAATTTTTGGAGAATTCATTGGAAATGTTCTTTCTACACCAATTCCTGCTGAAAGTTTACGAACAATAAAGTTCTTTGAAACTCCACTACCTTTAATGGCAATCACAATCCCTTCAAAGGCTTGAATTCTTTCACGTTTACCTTCAATAATTTTAACATCTACTCTCACAGTATCCCCTACACGAAATTCAGGTAAATCTGTTCGAATTTGACTCTTTGTTATTTTTTCAACTAAATTCACAATGTCACGCTTCCTTTCTTTTTTTGATGATCATAAATATATTTTCAGCGGATCACTTTCATTATTCTACCATATTATTTTATGATTGTAAAGTCCATTTTTATCTTGACTTTCCACTTTTTTCTTTTTCTTCTTCTATATTGGTTTGATATATCTTCATCTGTTTGCTATAAAAAACTCTATTTTGTATTTCATGGTCTAAGAGATCTATTTTTTTTAATAATAAATTAATATATTTATCATCTAGATATTTTTGATATTTTGTTTCTACAATTTCCCGATAACGTGTCAAGTCATTCAAAGCAATGTGAAGTGCGCTATCATCATCTGCGCCTTCTTCTGATAGCAAAGATATAATATATTGTAGGTAATAATCTAATTTTCTTTGATTTTTTTTCTTCAATAATTTTTCAATTAAAGAAGGTTTTACCAATAGCATGGAATTGACAGAAATCCCTGGATAAGAGATTTGATTATGGGGTGTTACACGAAATCCATCCATTTTTTTACGAGAAAAATTGATTGTTACTGTTTTTCTTTTTTCTTTTTGTACGATATAATGTTTCTTTTGCATTAAAATCATCTCTTTTCTAATAAATCTGGTCTTCTCGCAATGGTTTTTTTTATACTTTGTTCGAGTCTCCATTTACGAATGTTTTCATGATGTCCTGAAAGCAAAACTTCAGGTACTTTTTTCCCATGAAATTCTACTGGTTTGGTATAAACTGGATAGTCAAGCAAATTTTCATGAAAAGATTCTTTCATATGAGATTCTTCTTCAATCACGCCTGGAAGAAGTCTTACTATGCTATCGACAACTGCCATACTTGCAATTTCTCCACCTGTTAAAATAAAATCTCCTATGCTTAATTCCATATCCACAAAATCCCTAATCCGTTCATCGAATCCTTCGTAGTGTCCACAAAGTAAAATGAGGTGTTTTTTCGCAGTGAGTTGATAGGCAAGCTTTTGTTTATAAGGTATCCCTTGTGGAGTCATCATAATCACTATACTCTCTTTTGTTCGTAAAGCTTCTATTGCATCATAGATAGGTTGTGGCATTAAAACCATACCTTTTCCTCCACCAAACCCATAATCATCTACTTTCTGATGGGAATCTTTTGAATAATCACGTATGTTATGAATCTTAATTTCTACAAAGTTTTTTTGTTGTGCTCTTCCTATGATAGAATCTTCAAAAATATGTGTAAACATGGATGGAAATAAAGTAAGTATATCAATCTTCATCAAATAGTCCTTTCATATATTTTATATCTATTTTTTTGTGTTCTATGTCTATTTTTTCTATAAATTCATCCCTATAAGGAACTAAATATCTTTTTCCTTTGTTTTCTACTACAAGTAGATCATGCGCTTTACTTTTTTCTATCGAAGTGACTTTACCTCTATATTGAATGGATTCTACTTCAAAACCAATTAAATCTTGTTTCAAAATTCCTGGAAATTTAAGTTCTTCTCTATTAATATATACATTTTCTCCTTTATAGAGTATTCCTTCGTTGATATCACTTATTCCCTCTAATTTAACCATATCATATATTTTATGATATCTATAACTTTCAATCGTTTGTTTTACTTTCTCTTTTCCAATATAAAGATTTACACCTTTTTTAAATATTATTTCTTTATATTCTACATCGGATAAAATACGTAATTCCCCTTTAATTCCATGTGTATTTACAATTTTTCCTATCCACATATACTCCATAAAACACCTACTTATCTAGCTCATATAAAATAATACTAGTAGCTACTCCAACATTTAAACTTTCACATAATTCATTACAAGGTATATAAAGATATTCATCACATGCATTTAAAAGTTCTTGTGATACTCCATTCCCTTCATTTCCCATTATTATAGCAAATTTTTGTAATTTTTCAATATCTTTTATTTTTTTTCCATTGGTTACTTTCGTTCCTAAAATTTTATAATCTTGCTTTTTAAGTTCTAAAATTGTTTGATGTAAACTTTGTCGCAATATATCTATATGAAATAACATTCCTTGTGTAGAACGAATTGTTTTTGCATTATATAAATCGACACAACCTAATCCCAATATAATTGTATCTACATGAAATGCGACAGCGCTTCTGATAATGGTACCGAGATTCCCAGGATCTTGTATATCATCTAACAATAAAATATGATTTCCTATTTTAGAGGCTTCCTTTTTTTTACAAATGCCTAACATAGATGGTGGTGATTCTAATTCTGTTAATCTTTTTAAAACGGATTCTGTCACATAGGATTTTTGGGCATTCAGTGTACATGTACTTCCTTCTTTCAAAATAAGTTCCATTAAATATCCTGTTTGATACGCTTCTAAAATCAAATGTTCTCCTTCTACCAAAAAAAGTCCTGTTTGATCTCTATATTTTTTTGTATTTAATTTTTTTATTTCTTTCATTTTTTTATTTTCTATAGAAGTATACAACATTGATATCACCACTTTCATTTTAACAAAAATAGAATACAAAGTCTACGTTTTAATACAAAATATAATTGCCATATAAATTTCTATTATTTTTCTATATGAAAAAAAGGATATTTTAATCAATGTTATTAACTTAAGAAGATAGAATTACAAATTCTTCTTTTTTTGATAAAATAGAAATAAAGAATGAAAGAGGTAAAAATGAAGTACTCA
>CAOJDP010000063.1 GCA_948433085.1 uncultured Caryophanales bacterium | reverse complement strand
TCCCTGATATATTAAGAATACAGATAGACATATTTTTCTATCTGTATTCATTTTAACAAATCTGTTTTCAATATTCAAGTAATCTTTTTAAAAAATACAAATTTAGATTACTTTTTCTGGCTCTAATAATGATAAACTCACTTTATTTTTATCTAAAAATATCTGCTCTACATAACAATCTACAATATCACCTACATTGACTACTTCCATAGGATGCTTAATATAACGATCTGTTAATTTTGAAATATGTGCTAACCCATCATTTTTTAATCCAATATCTATAAACACCCCAAAATCTACAACATTACGAACAGTTCCTTGTAATTTCATTCCCACTTTTAAATCCTCAATATGTAAAATATCGCTTTTTAAAATTGGTGCAGGCATATTGTCTCTTGGATCTCTAGATGGTTTTTTTAATGTTTCAATAATATCTTCTATTGTATAGATATCCGTTTTTAATATCTCAGATAGTTTTGTTGTATCTACTGTATCTAATTTTTGAATCAATTCCTCAGTTCCAATGCTAGAAATGGATAACCCTAAATTTTCTAACAATTGATTGGTTACAAGATAACTTTCAGGATGAATACCTGTTCTATCCAATACATTTTCTGCATCTGGTATTCTCAAAAAACCAATCGCTTGCTCATAAACTTTATCCGTTAATATTTTTTTCTTTTGTAATTCTTCCCTAGATACAAATTTTCCATGTGTATCTCTATAATCAATTAATTTTTCAATATGTTTTTTAGTGATACCAGATACATATTTTAGTAAACTAGGACTTGCTGTATTGATATTAACACCTACTTGATTTACTGCTTTACTTACTACAAAATCTAGAGACTCTGATAATTTTTTTCCCGAAACATCATGTTGATAAAGTCCAACCCCTATACTTTCAGGATCAATTTTAACAAGTTCAGATAATGGATCTTGCAATCTTCTTCCAATACTAATCGCACTTCGCTCTTCCACATGTAAATCAGGGAATTCAGAAATAGCTAATTTAGATGCTGAATAAACACTCGCACCTGCCTCACTCACAATAATATATTCTACTTTTCTTTTTGCTTCTTTCATTACATCCACAATGAATGCTTCACTTTCACGACTTGCTGTTCCATTTCCAATTGCAACAATATCAATTTGATATCTTTCAATTAATTCTAATACTTTTTGTTTGCTTTTTTCATACTCTTTTTTTGGCTCATGTGGGTAAATTACCTGAATATCAAGTTTCTTTCCTGTTGGGTCAATTACTGCAAGTTTACACCCCGTTCTATAAGCTGGATCAAACCCCAATACCATCTTATCTTTCATTGGTGGTTGCAATAATAGCTTTTCTAAATTAGCACCAAAATTCTGAATCGCTACTGTCTCTGCTTTTTCAGATAATTCGGAACGAATTTCTCTTTCAACAGAGGGCTCTATTAATCTTTTATAACCATCTTGAAGCGCATTTTTTACAATATCATACACAAAAGAAGCTGGATTTTTAATCACTTTTGATTCTAAAAATTCTAGAATTGGTTTTGTGTCAAAGTCTATGGAAACCGATAATACTTTCTCCTTTTCACCACGATTAAGCGCCAAAACACGATGCGACTTAATTTGTTTCACAGGCTCACAATAATCATAATACATTTCATAAACCTTTGCTTCATCTTCTGCGTCCTTTTTCTTTTTTGATGTCATTACTCCATTTCGGTACATGTAATTGCGAATCCATTTTCTATAATAAGCATTATCACTTGTCCATTCTGCAATAATATAACTTGCTCCTTCTAAAGCAGATTCTATAGACACTACTTTTTCATTCACAAAACGATTTGCAAGCTCTTCTAATGTTCCCTTCGTTGGAAAGGACAACATCAGTTTAGCAAGTGGCTCTAATCCTAAAGCAATTGCCTCTGTTGCTTTGGTTTTCTTCTTTTCTTTGTATGGTCTATATAAATCTTCTACTTCCACTAACTTTTCTGCGGCTAATATTTTTGATTTTAATTCATCTGTCATCATACCTTTTTCATCAATTAAACGAATCACATCTTCTTTTCTTTTTTGAAGATTCACTTGATAAGTATAAACTTCTTCTATTTGTCTAATCTGCTCTTCATCTAAAGCACCAGTAACTTCTTTACGATATCTAGCAATAAAAGGAATTGTATTTCCCTGTTCCAATAATTCTAGCGTTGCACTTACTTGTTTTTCTTTTATTTTTAATGTTTCTGCCATTGTTTTTATAATTTCTTGATTCATAATTTCCTCTTTCTATTTCTGACATTTTGGACAATAATAAGTCCCTCTTCCACCAACACTTATCTTCCGAATTGTATATTTACAGTTGGGGCAAGTTTCTCCTTCTTTTCCATGCACATATAAATTGTGCTGAAATTTACCATGAACGCCTTCACTTGCTTCATAGCTCCTAATCGTTGTCCCACCTTCTTGTATCGCTTTTTCTAATACTTTTTTTGTATTTTTAATGATGGATTCTAATTGTAAAATTTTCACTTGATTACTTGGAGTCAAAGGATTTATTTTACTTAAAAATAAAATTTCGTTAGCATAGATATTGCCAATCCCTGTAATTATACTTTGATCTAATAAACTTGTTTTTATAGGAATTGACTTCGATTTTAGTTTTTCTCTTAAAAATTTCCCATTTACATGGGCATCCCATGGTTCAAAACCCAAATTAAGCAATGGTTTTTGTTTGTATAACTTTTCCTTTTCAATTAAGTGCATACGCCCAAATTTACGAGTATCTTTGTACCTTAATTCTCTCCCATCTTCTAGTAAAAATACAATATGTTCATGTTTTTCTAAAGAATCTTTTTTGGTTCTAAATAGGTATCTACCTTCCATTCTTAAATGACTCAATAAATAATAATGGTCTAATTCAAATAACAACCATTTTCCTCTTCTTTCTAAATTTTGGATTGTCTCTTCTATAATCTGTTTTTGAAAACACTCTACACTCGGATATTCGATTAAATTGGGACAATAAATAGAAATACCCTTAATGGTGTGATTTACCAATTCCAATTTTAATGTTTCTTTAATCGTTTCTACTTCTGGCAATTCAGGCATAACATCACATCCTTCTACTATTTTAACATAATTCAATGGAAAAGAAAAAGAGTTTTAAATTCTCTTTGCATATATTTTTTCTAACTTTTTGACGTTTTCTTTGATATCAAATCCACTCATTTCTGTATTGCGTGAATGAAATTTTTTTGTAAACTGTTGCATTTGGATTGCATGAATCCATTGATCCATATCATTCAAAGGAAGATAAATAGAATTCCCACTTATATTTACCTCTTTTACACAATGATTAGAAAAAATACATGGTAATCCATTTACTTGCGCTTCAATACCTACAATACCTAGTCCTTCATAGTGACTTGGTAAACAGAACACATCCATCGCATGATAATAAGCAGATACATTTTTTTGGTAGCCTGTAAAAATAACTCTAGCATCTATATCCAATTGACGGGCCAATGTTTGCAAATTCTCTTTTATGGCTCCTTCGCCTACAATTAATAAGTAGCAATCAGGATTTATCTTTACATATTTTGAAAAAATTTGAAGCAAAAAGGCTTGGTTTTTCTGTGGGTCTAATCTTCCTACGTTTCCTATTACAAAAGAAGATTCTGGAATTTGCAGTAAATTTCTAATTTGATTTCGTTTTTCTTGGTTATAATAAAACTTATCTTTTAAAATTGCATTTTCAAATACGGTAAAAGGAGCATTTCCAAACATAAATTCTCCTGCACTTTTTGAACAAGCTAAACGCTCTAATTTCATTTTAGAGGAAGTTATTTTACTGATGTTATGACAAATTAATTTTCGTAAGCCATTACTCATTCCATTGTTATGTGAATGTAAAACGATTGTTTCACAATTCGATAAACTTGCGGCTAAAAGAGGGATTGGATTTGAGAAGGAAGCTAAATGGATATGAATTGCGTCATAATTATTTTGATTGATTATATTTTGAAGTTGCATACAACATAAAAAGGGATTTTTCTTTGCATTGATTACTGGATATATGTTGCCCCCTAAATTTCTAATTTCTTCCTCACATGCGATTTTGTCAAACATAGATATGAAATCAAAGGTATATTCAGGATCTATTGCTTGATAATGTTCCATTACAAATCGCTCAATTCCTCCAAATGCATAACTCATTCCTATTTGTAAAATTTTCATCCTATTTCCTCCTTTTGACTTGGATTCACATGAATATTAATGTACATTGCACGATGATCCATTTTTTTTAAATTTTTTTCTAATAATTCTACTACATCATGTACTTCCTGCAAAGTCAAAGAAGAATTCATACTAATTTCACCTGTAATTTGAAAATAAGGTCCATATTTGATGACAGTAAAATTATCCACACTGTCTACGTATGCTTCGCTATCTAATACTGCTTTCATTTGCTCGATATCGATATTACTCACTTGTTCTCCAATGATACAACTTATATTTTCTTTCATAATATCAAATCCTGTTTTTACAATTAAAATGCCTACAATTATAGTTGCAATTAAATTGGAATACTTTAAAATAAAAATACTAGAAGAAAACTGCATCAGTATACTAGATAAAAGAACAAATATAGAACTAATGACATCCATACTACTTTCACAACCCGAAGCGATTAATATGGCATTATTATTTTTTCTCCCTACGCTTAATAAATAAGAAGATAATATAAATTTCATGATAATTGCTATTATACTCACAATAATCACAATAAATGAAGGAATTACAAACTCACTTTTGAAGGCTGAATGAATGATTTCAAAGCCCAAAAATAAAACAATAATTCCAATCATTAAACACGTTAAATATTCTACTCTACCATGGCCAAAGGGATGTTCCTTATCTGCAGGCTTTAAGGAATAACGATTGCCAAAGATTGCAACCGCATCCGTTGCCAAATCACTGAAAGAATGTATCCCATCTGCAATTAAAGCGCTCGATTTCCCAATGAATCCAATTATTACCTTAGATATTGATAAAAAAAGATTCACAACAAAACTTTTTATTAAGGCTCTTGTGGTTGTATTCATAAAATCACATCCTCACTTATTATATGAAATTAGTTTACCACATGAATTTTAGTATATCATAAACTTTGGAAATTGTATTCAAAATATGGTGTGATAAACCAATCAAATTATTTGAATTTACATAAAATAAATTAAGGTGATACTTATGTTTTTAAAAGACCAAATAAAAACAATAAAAAAAAATGATCCTGCGCTTCATTCCAATTGGGAAATATTTTTATATCCTAGTTTCAAAGTACAAGTTTATTACAAAATCGCACACGTTTTATACAATCGAAAGTTTTATTTTTTAGCTCGATATTTATCCGAGCGTGCTAAGCGGAAAACAGGAATTGAAATACATCCAGGGGCTAAAATTGGCAAATGTTTATTTATAGATCATGGAACTGGAGTTGTCATTGGAGAAACAACTGTTATTAAAGACTATGTTGTATTACATCATGGTGTTACATTAGGTGGCACAGGTAAGAATATAGGAAAACGCCATCCTACCATTGAAGATCATGTTATGATAGGTTGTGGCGCTAAAATATTAGGGAATATCACCATTGGTAAGTTTTCGAAAGTTGGAGCAAATGCGGTTGTTTTAAATGATGTTGAGGAAAATGCAACAATTGTTGGAATTCCTGGAAAAGTAATTCGTCACAAATAATCATATTTTTATTTTTTTTCTCTATATGTATTGATTACTTTTTCAAATCCCCACCATGGCAATAAAGCACATTTTTTTCGATTTGGTTGTTTTGAAATATCCTGATAAACATAAGCTTGTTCTAATAATTCTTGATCATAAGCTTCTTCATTTAGCATAAGATTAAAATTTTTATAGATTTTTATTGCTTCTTCAATTGTTTTTCCAATCAATGTCTCTACCATAATAGAGGTAGAACTTGTACAAATTGCACAAGCTTCGCCATCGAATTTAGCATCAATGATTCGATCTGCTTCTATTTTGACCATTATATGAATTTCATCGATACAAGATTCATTATTGGTATCTGCTTTGATATAGCTACTGTCTTCAATCAATCCTCTATTTCTAGGGTTTTGATAATGATCCAAAATAATTTCACGTTTTATTTCTTCCGTCATATAATCCCTCTGTTCTGAACTAATTATACTATGTTTTATTGAAAATGTAAATTTATTTTCTTTTTGCTATTGAAAGACAGTTATCAATTTTATTGAGTCTATCTTCTATATCCATCAATTCTTTTTCATAGGTATTATTTCCATATTCCATTGTCATGAAGATTCCCGTCAATGTTCTATTTAATACCTTATATTCTTTTTTTAATATTGATTTATTTGTTTTGGCAAGTGTTTCAATGTTTTCTGATTTTAATATGTGATCATATAATTCCATATAAAACTTCCTTTCTATTTTTATTATTCACTTTTTTTGAGTCGAAATAACAAGTATTGTAAAAGTAATCATAATTTTTTTATTTTTTCATAGATTATAGTGTAATCAGAAAGGAAGATCTATTTATGGAAACACTTAAAGTTGGTGCTAAATCAAATCCAAATTCAGTTGCTGGAGCATTAGCAAATGTTTTTAGGGAAAAAGGCGCTGTTGAAATTCAAGCAATTGGTGCTGGAGCACTCAATCAAGCAATTAAAGCAATTGCAATCGCACGTGGTTTTGTTGCACCAAGTGGGAAAAATTTGATTTGTATTCCTGCTTTTACGGATATTGTAATTGAAGGGGAAGAAAGAACTGCAATTAAACTGATTGTAGAAGCAAGATAAAAAGATCTGTTGCGCATATCGTAACGGATCTTTTTTTGCATACTATTTAGTTTTTATAAATTTGGTCTATTTTTCATGAAATGAAAAGATTTTTTACTTTGTGTATTCATGGGGCTAATACAATACGAAAGGAAAGACGTTCATGTGTTCCACCATTATTACGGGCAAAAGAAAATACACCACAATTCGCTCCCATAAGATAATATCCACCTCGATAAAGCCAAGGACCTATTGCATCTAAAAATGCACTATCATCTTTATACCAACTGGCTTCTCTGTTTCCAAATGGACCCATTTCTCCTGTTGCATCTCCTAAGATTCTATGATTATAATCTGTACTTGTTGTAGAAGCATACAAGTCATAATATGGTTTCCAATTTTCCTTTTCATAAAAGTCTGCATAATATTTTAGTATTTCACTCGTACCTCCAACGCCTATTGAAGACCCTGTAGTATAACTCATTACGTATTCTATCGACCCACCTGATAAATCGTAGATTCCTGTAATATTTCCTGTTGTAGCGGCTTGCGTTCCTATTTCTGTATTGTATTTATTTTGATTCGCATACCCTGTTACATAAGAAGTATTGGAATTTTTAGCAATTTCTTTTTGAATACCATATTTCGAATGGGAAAGGTAAGCTACTGCTCCCCATTCGGTATTCTTCATCATATGGCTTTCTAAGTCTCTTT
>CAOJDP010000062.1 GCA_948433085.1 uncultured Caryophanales bacterium | reverse complement strand
AAAACAGGTCGGTAAAGCCTATCTAACATAATCTCAGGAAAATTTAAACAGGCTCATAGTTTATCTTGATATTTATTCAAACTATGAGATAACCATTTCACTGAATTCGTCTTAAGAATTGAAATTTTTTCATCTAATTTCTCAAAATAAATTTTACGAAATAGATTTGCCTTTATTGGTTCTTTTACAATTCTGTCATTCAGTTCAAATTGATTTTTCAATCCAACTATTCGGCTTGAACGTACAAGGTCACCATAATAAGCCACAAACTCTTTGTGAAACTTCAACGAAAAAAGAACGGCATGAAAACTATTTGTATATACAAATTGTGAGTTACGCAAAAGATTCATCCAATCAACCGCAAGTTCTCCTGTCAGAATCCTATCGGCCCAAGGATAATTTTCATTTAATTCACTTGTTAGGACTATAACCTGAATATTACCCACAGTTTTACGAATATGTTCTATGTTCTTTGCATGCCATTCCACAGGTTTATCACCTAATACATAGGCAAAAATATATGGTTCTACAATGTTTACGGGCTTAATGTACTTTTCAAAATCGTAAAGCAATGTCGGATCGGCTACTATTGCAGGCTTTCTACACTTCACACTTTCTACAAGATGAGCCGTGGTTGTATCACGGACTGAGATTGCGTTAAATTTATTAAGTGACAGTCTTATATGTTTACGGTTATAGAATGGTATCCTATCATGTGCCGAACAAGCAGCATAAGCAATTCTTAACCCTTTAAAGTCACCCACACCATCGCAAAAAAAAGGATTTACAGCGGAATAAACATCCGTCCATACCTGATCACTACCAACAATGATAGCATCGTATAGCTTGCAATATTTTGGCAACTCAGTCATGCCGAATTTGGGTGTATAGTTTAAGTTCCCATAATTAAAAGCGTCACAACGTTTATACAAATCCCAATTACACACCCTAAGAGTTTTTTTCTGTAAATATCTCGATTTCAATTCACGAATCGCCCCCAAAAAACTATATGATGACAATACCCCTAAAATCCTACGAAAAACAGATTGAGATACATCGTTTTGCACGCAAACCACCTGTGGTTCATGCCCCATAGACTTCAATATTTCAAAAAGTGCAATTTGCTGCAATCCGCCACCAAAGTTTGTGTTACTATGAAGGGTAAATATTCCTATCTTCATTTAATAATTGTTTTTAGAATAAAACGACTGACATAATTATTGGACTTCATCAAGAATAAAAGGAGCTTGTCAAATATGTTTAATGGGAGAATATCAGAAAATCCAAAATCCTTGTCATAAACAACAATATTCAAATATTCTTTCAGACTCGCCTGTGCATGTTTGATACTACTAAGCAATCCACGCAAAGCCACCAATTTTATTTTATTCTCAGTTGGATAGAAAAGCTGTTCTATGCCATATTGTTTACGAAGTTTCTTATACTCACCACGTCTATTAACCTGATTAGCCCAAAATTTGTCGGGATGCAGTCTCACAGACGAGAGTGAACCGGTTACCGCCACAGAATAATTATAAAAAGTTTTGGAAAGAAAAGAGATACTTCTGCACAAATACAGATACTTCACATAAAAAACAAAATCTTCACCATAAGCCATGTTTGGTGGAAACTCTATTTTATTGTTATGAATATAATCAGCACGGAAAAGTTTACAATATGGACCACAGAAATAAAATAACTCTTCAAACATCTTATCGTCAAGTTCACCAACTTTTACTATCAGATTAGGAAATACTTTCTTATCTCCCAATCTACCATCATAAAGATTGTTCAATCCCTGCAATACAATATCAACATGCATTTCCACCATAGTCTTCACCATGCATTCCACATAACAAGGTTCTACACTATCATCGGAATCTACAAAACAAATATAATCGCCATGCGAATGTACAATACCTTTGTTACGCGCCATTGATACACCCGCATTTTCCTGTTCTATGTAGACAAAACGTTCATCTTCTTTTGCGAATTCCTTGCATATTGATGCGCTATTATCCTTGCTGCCATCATTCACCATCAATACCTCAATATCGTGATAGGTCTGCGATTTAATACTATCAAGACACACACAAAGCTTGTCACCGGGGTTATAGATAGGTATAATTATTGATACCATTATTTAGATAATCCTATGATAAATATAACTTTTGATACCTCTTTAAATCCTCAATAAAAAGAGGATTTATGGACGGTAGCAAATTTCTATATACAATAGACTTTACTATCTTTTTACAAATTCCAACAACAAATGAATCTTTGTTTTTTAATGGAACAGATTTCCAGACACTCTTTTTATAATAATATCTCCAAATAAAAAACAGTGGGTGTTTAGTATCCTTGAACCATGGTTTTTTCTCAGCAGCAAAATGAATTATAACAAGATTCTTAAACGAATCTATAATCTCTTTTCTTTTACTTTTATGTAATCTATATGATTCAAATGGTTCTATGAAAGACATTAAGAAGTTATATCTAAATGAAATACACTCTATCTTATCCTGAAACACAACATTCAATGCATCTTGATCAGGATAGATACAAACTTTGGGATTTTTAAGAATAAAACAAGCCATTTGAGCAAAGCAATCATGTTTTCTCCAATATGATAAATTCATTAACAAAACACCTGAATTAAAATAATGCCCTTTCCACATTTCAATTCTGTTTCTTATCACGATATCATCACTATTTCTATCCTCAACAGCCGCTAATAACTTACCTTCTATATTAGTATTCCACAAAGTACATAAGTCAGATACAACAACCGTATCACAATCGAGATAAATTATTTTCTCTATATCAACTGGCAATATTTCTGCAAATAAATATCTATAATAAATGGACTTGGGAAAATTCTCATAGACTGGATAAGAATCAAAAATCTCATCATTAATATCATATAATTTCACCATCCCTATTTTATGATATTTCTCTGTTGTTTGTTTTATTTTCGCAATGGTTTCCTCTTTAAATCCCTTTGTTAAAACATGTATAACAATTTCATTGTCTTTATTTGATTCTAAAATAGAAGTCAAACATACACCAAAAGGTAAAGCAAACCTTTCATCGGCACACAATCCTATATGTATCATTTATTTATTCCGTATTTTTAGACTCTCATTATTCTGATAAGTCTATAATAATTTGTTCTTGATATACCTTGTCTTTTAACTCTCCTACAACAGTACGGTCAGCCAAACCCAATATTACTGCTTCATTAGAAAACTTTCCAGTAATAGGTACTTTTCGAGTTGCTCCCATGCGAAACCATTCATATTCAATATCCATATGTCCCATGTCTAATGCTTGCACCCCCGCCTTACATAAATCAGCAGCCATAACTGTTGCAGTGGGACCTAATGCCAATATAAATAAATCATTCCCATTACGTGACATTTCTAAAACCTTGTCCAGTATCTGATCATATTTATCAAAAGCATCTTTTGACGGACATAGTATTCGACGGATAGACCGAGCATTATCAAACAAATCATTCCCTACCCCCATCTTTGTATCTTTCCCCTCAACAAAAATTATATCTCTATTATTCCATAATTTCTTTAGAAGAATGATACGATTAGCAGACAATTCTTTATTAAATTCCATACTATAAAAACGCGATAAAAATGTATTTCCATAACGTTTACCATTTTTTAAAAAACGTAACCATTTCCTACGATTAAAATAATGGTGCGCGTTCCAAAAATCCTGTTCTACTTTATTATATCGCTCCAAATTTTGAAAGGTATCAGGTAAACAAATCAGAAGATTCTCCGCATCCATTTCCAAAACTTGGCACAATTTAGTACCCAATTTTTCATTCTTGTCTTGAAAACCTAATGTGTAACCATAAATCACTCCTAATTCTCCATCACCAAAACGAGAAATAGATGCCCGATGGCTTAGAACAAAATTCACACACTCCTCATACGTCATCACCATAGGAGGTGTAACCATCTTACGATATATTTTATCGTTCCATTTGTGCCATTCCCAACACAAACGTTTTTTTACTTTAAATAGTACATTCATTTTTTACTTGTTTACCTAATAGTATCGGAGTATATCTCAGCATAAATCGTATAATAGGGTATGATATCACTAAAGTCAATAATGTAACTACTATCTTTTCTGTCAATGTATTCCCTGAAAAATCACCAGTAAGTTTATTCCATACCAAAAGCATATACTCAAACATCAATGTATGCATACAGATATAGAACATTGCACCTTGCATAAAAACATTTACTATTCTACGAGGAATAGGAATGTATAGCGACCAACGGACTAGCATGATTGTACCTACCCAACCAAAAAAGAAAAAAGCAAATAGATTGTCTCCATATAAATGGGCATGAATACCCACCAAACCATTACACATAGCTAAACAACTTATCAAAGTCAACAAGATGGTAACTATCCAACCACCACAATTTATATTACCAATCATTATATCTTTAGAGATAAAACCCATTAAATAAAAGGGCAGTCCCAACACTGTAGAACCTATATTTAAAACATTCCATATATTAGTCTCTCGAGTATACAGAAATACTAACAACAATAAAATTATCCCAATGAGCAAACCGAACATCTTAGCATATTTATACATATATGAACAAAATATTCTGATAGTAAACAAGGACAGCAGGAACCAACTTGGCCCAATCACATACTCCCCCATTAAACCATTCATCAGGTTGAATCTTGGGAATTCCAACGTTCTGTCTATTATAAAATTCAAACATATATTAATAACAATTGCCAAGAAATTAAACAGAACAAAAGGCAACAGAAGTTGTATCGAAACTTTCTTTAAAGAAAATTTATCAGGGTTGAAAAATATTCCACTTAATAGAAAAAATAATGGCATATGAAAAGAATATATCCACGCATGAAAATTACCCGTAGGCATCGGTATATGACAAAAACATACTAAAGCCAAACCTATAAATTTAGCAACATCCAAATAACCTATTCTTTGTGACATATTATTTTTTTTAGAGGATATATATACAAACGAACAAAAGATAAGGAGATTTTTTCCCGCAAAAGCAATGAAGAAGTCCAAACATCACATATGGTTATACCATCATTAAAGCTGTTCCATAACTTACAAGTCTCCCAATCATTTTTTGCAATACCAAATATACGTCCTTTGGCTTTAAGTATACGTGTACAAAAATATGGAGCAAACCGCTTTGACAATCCCATTTTTTTACTACATGCTATCCCAACTAATGATGCATTTATTTCACCTTGGATATTTTTTAATACATTCACTTTATCTCGCTTTCCACTAATACTCTCCAAATTATATCGATAATTATATAACGATTCTTTGATATAAGCAACATTGGAAATCAACGTAATGTATTGGAAAACTAATGCCAAATCTTCACAATAATTCCATGTAGGCCACACTATTTGTTGGCTTTGCACAATCTCACGCTTTACAAGATGACTCCATAAAGTCCCCCATTTAATTCCAATTATTAATTTAAAGAAAAAATCCTCTATAGTAGGAGATGCTTCATTAGCAATATAGACCCGTTTACCATCTTCGTGACAACTAGTAAAGTCACACCACACTATTTCCGCATGAGTCAAAATTGCCTTTTTATAAAGAATTTCCAACCAATTCTCCTCTACCCAATCATCAGAATCACAATGTATAACATAATCACCTTTAGCAACAGAGACACCCCGTTTACGTGTTCCTACCTGCCCTATATTCTTTTCATTATGAAATATATACACTTGTTCTTTGCGTTGAGGATACTCCACCAATACACTCTGCAATAATTCAATAGATCTATCCGGTGTACAATCATTAATGAAAATATATTCCACAT
Source organism: uncultured Caryophanales bacterium (assembly GCA_948433085.1). Lineage (GTDB taxonomy): Bacteria > Bacillota_I > Bacilli_A > RF39 > UBA660 > UBA5026. The sequence continues at coordinate 1,790 of CAOJDP010000062.1, read as the reverse complement.
CGTCCAATGTCTGAGCAAATAGACTTCGAACACATTGTTCTATATATTTTTCAACTCCATATACAGGTATTATAACACTAACTTTTGGCATAAATCGAATAATAAAATTAGTTATTTAGTGTACTGTCTATAAAACTCTTGAATATTTCACGCTTTTCCTTTAAAATAACATCCACTTTGTCCCACTGAATACCGCCAAGTAACCATTCCTTGCTACAGTTTGTTGTAGTTTCTTCTATCAATCTATCTTCTAAATCAAAAATATTTAAAAGTGTTTCAATGCGTGCAAGCCCTCTTGTTTTATTAGCAACAACAACAAATGGTCGATGATGCAAAATTGAGAAGACCGTGCCATGAAAAGAGTCAGTCACTACAAATTCAGTCTCTTGAAAACCACGTAACCATTGAGATACAGGCTGAGGAATATGTTTTAATGCCTTTTTTCTACTCGCATACGGACCATACTTATTATTTTCAATCTTAAGAGTCTGAACAGAAAGTTGTAGTATTCCCGAAACACAGTCTATAAGCATTTGTTTTTCTTCGGTTTCGTCCAGTACATACGAAAAAATGCTTCCTTGCATACTATAAGTATTGTGCCTGTCCATATTCACTAATTCGGCATAATCATTAGGAGTAAGCATCATAGTAGGGTCAATCAGCTGTATTGCTGTAACATCTAAATATTTTTGGCACAATCCTACACCTGACATCTCACGAACCGATATTGCATCAAATTTTTTAGCAAATGGTCTCAAATAATCTGTCAACTCTTCTGAAAATTCCCAATCACTTGTTCCAAAACTGGCAGAAAGTGCAATACGCTTGATGTTTGCATCATCCGGAAGAAAATTCAAAAAATACCAATTAATATTAGGGCTATACATCGGTCGCCACACTTGGTCGCTACCAACAACACATACGTCAACATTCTTTTCCTTTATATATCTCTTAAGATTGCTTTCTGTATCTATTACAGGTGACAATTTAATAATTCGATTGATAAAAAAACGCATTGAATGATTAATGAGCTTCCTATTACGCTTTCTTGTATTATATGGCCATACTATGTTTTGTGCTTTTAATCTATTTAAAAGAAAAAGCAACAGTGTAGCAATGAAAAGTTTAATCCGAACATAGAGAGAAATCTTACTCTCCGCATCTTTACAAGGTATATCCAAAGTTATCACCTCATGCCCCATATCTTTTAATATCTTCTGCACTGCAAATGCTTGTAATATACCTCCGTAATTGATATGTAATGGCTGAGTTAATATTGCAATTTTCATTATCTCTTTATAAAATTCTTCAAAATTGACTTTATCTTAATTTTCATCCGTATGGAAAATGATGGCAACATAGCCTTTTTCAATGATTCGGATATTGTTTTTCCTTTATAGAAATTCTTCCAAAACTTAATACGACCAACAGGAACGGATACAGATTTATAATATGAAGAATTAGCCCTTACAACTTCATCATATTGCACTTCCATATATTCTGCTTCTATTGAAGAAAATAGATTTTTTCCCTTTTCCGTATGTACAAAGACAACTCCAACACCTTTATCATCATCAAACTCCGGATACAAATTTTCTATTCCCCAAAAATCTGCAATGGTCAAATCGCTTCCGCTTTTTCCATCCTTAGCAGGGCATGAATAGCAAGAGGGACGTAAAATCAAATTGGAAAGAAATCCCCTCATAAAATCATTCTCATTAAATACTGTGGACAACAAAACCGAATTTTGATCGCCCTTAAAGGGCGATTTTTCGTGGACAACAAAACCG
>CAOJDP010000061.1 GCA_948433085.1 uncultured Caryophanales bacterium | reverse complement strand
CATTAAAAAAGTGATATATTCTTTTTGAACATACCACTTTGTCAACAATCTGAAATATAATAATAAATTATATTGTAAATGATAAATTTTCTAGAGAAATATTATCAGAAGAATGGAAAAAAGGAATAACAATTCCTATTAAAGCTAGCAACTATTTTGGTTGTAATTGTATTTTTCAACTTAATGGAAATATAGTTGATTTTGCTTAGAACTATTTGAGCAAATAATTTATAATTGGGTTTTAATATTATTCTTTAAATTTTAAATTCTGCTACATGCTACATGCTTCATAATAAGGGTAATACTATGCCTTATTATGGCGAGGACTTTAGTGGCTACGCCACTAGTCTCGCTTATAATATTTTTAACTATTATGTCATTGCATAGTAGTTTTTTTAAACATTTAAATCATACAAAAAATCAATACTATAAAATTTACTACTAATTTACTACTTTTGAAAGTGAAAATATAAGAAATTATAACAATATATGTGATTATCTTCTAAAAATAAAAATATCATAAACGCTTATAAATAAAGGTTATAAAGACATTTAAGAACATATGAGGAGATACACATAAAAATACACTTTTTTATATTAAAATAATATACAAAAATAAATTAATTTCAAACGATTTGTAAAGAATAATATGAGAAAAGTTTTGATTTTAAAAATTTAGTATAAAGTGGTAACATCCAAAATTAAACCCATATCAATTTGTATATCTCATATTTTTGTTGGATATATAAAAAATAATTCCAAGCATAATCATATAACTTAAAAGACTAGATCCCCCATAACTAATAAAAGGTAAAGTAATTCCAGTAATAGGCATAAGACCATAAGTCATTCCAATATTTTGTACTTGCTGATAAATCAGCATACCTACAATTCCACCAATCATGTATTTATGTATCTGTTCATCAGTTTTCATTGCGATTAAGATTAAATGAATATCAAAAAAAGCAATCAAGCATAGTAAAAAGGCAGAACCAATAAATCCAAAATTACTCGCATATACCGCAAAAATAAAATCGGTTTGTGGCTCAGGAAAATATATAGGCGTATGTCTAAAACCATGCCCAAATAATCCACCAGAGGCAATTGCTGTCATTCCTTTTTCCAGTTGATATCCATTTCCATTTGACCAATCCAGTAATCGGTCTACCCTTAAGAAGAAGCTAGTTCCAAATAATTTTATAAACAAATCTTGACTTATAAAATAAACAAGTAAAACACTTCCAATCGTAAAAAATAAGATAGTGAATAAAATAATAAACCATCGGTACCGAATTCCAGAAATAAATAGCATACAGATTGTAATAAGTAAATAAATTAAAACCACACCTGTATCAGGTTGCATAAACGTTAAAACACTTGGTATGAACACAATAATTCCAATTTTAAGTAAAAATAAAAATTCTTCTAAAATTGTGGGATTTTTTAATTGCTCATGAAATTCATTTATCAATTTTGCCAATAATATAATTAAAATAATTTTCATAAATTCGCTAGGCTGAATTGTTCCAATCCCTGGTAATGCATACCAGCATTTTGCTTCATTAATTGTTTTACCAAAAAAGAATAATCCAATAAGTGAGAGATTTCCTATTATATAGAGTAACCATGCATGTTTAAAAATAAAGCCTGTTCCAATCCTTAAAATAAGATAAGCAAGTAGAAAACCAATAAAGTACCAAAGAAATTGTTTCACTGCAAGATCTTGCATAGTGTGATCTAACAAGGATTGCGCACTATAAATAGAAATAATACTAATCACTATAAAAAGAAATATAGAAATAAATAAATATTTATCTATGCGATTTTTTGTTTTTACCATAAACTCACCTAAAATAATCTTACAAGAAAAAAGCATGCACTACAAACAATCTCTTCTTTTTCGACAAAATTAGTGTATAAAAAGATATTAAAAAAGATAAATTTATAGTATAATAATTAATATGAGGTGATATAAATGGAAAATACTCAAATGCAATATTTGATAATTATTGGTATTTTAATACTCATTGCACTTGCAATTTCAAAAATTATGAAAAAAGATGTTAAAATAGAAATTAATAAATTAGTTTCTAGTTTAGGTGGGAAAGATAATATTATAGGTTATGAAGTGAATAAATCTAGGTTTATTGTGAATTTAAAAAATGTAGAATTGGTAAATAAAGATGCAATTCAAAAGATGGGGGCCAAAGGAATTGTAGAGATTGAAAATCAATTGAAAATAATTTTAGGGGATAATGCGAGAACTTTAAAAAGACAAATTGACGAGCTAATGAAACGATAATAAGTCTTTTTTTTATTTTCCATAAATCGACAAAATACGACATTCAAAAATTGTATAATTTTGTCGAGGTGATAATATGGATTTATTTGCAACCATTATAATTTATACAATTGTTGTTACATTTCCACTTACTTTCTGTCTGTTGTATCAATCCTATAATCAAACATTAAATAAAAAAAAGAATACATTATATTTAGATATTGCTTTATTTAGTGCATTTTATTTGATTATAAAATTTGGGTTTCAATTGTCACTAGAAGAGCCCTTATTTTTAAATATTCCACTTATTATCGCATATAGTAAAAATAGAAAGAATGATGGCATTTTGCTTTCTATTTGTATTATTTTATACTATAATGTAACAGGACTATCACTACTTTTGTTGGTAATTGAATATCTAATTTACTTTGTAATCTATTATGTATGGGAATCAAAAAAGAAATTAGTAAATGTCATGCTACTAGCCCAATGTTGCTTTTTTCTACTGCGAATGAGTTTTGGTACCAATTATGATATTCTATACTGCATTTTAATGATTATGACGTTAACCATTATTACAAGATTTAGTCTTTGGTTATTTGAACGTGCTGAGGATATTTTAGAACTTCATGTAAAAATAAGAGATTTTGAACAAGAAAAGAAAATAAGGGAGTCTTTATTTAAAATTACACATGAAATTAAAAATCCAATCGCAGTATGTAAGGGATATTTGGATATGTTTGATGCCAATAAACCAGAACATAGTAGAAAATATGTTCCAATTTTAAGAGAGGAAATTGCTCGTATATTAGTATTATTAGAAGACTTTCTTTCCATTAATAAAATAAAAATAGAAAAAGAAATTATGGATGTAAATTTGTTACTAGAAAATATTTATCACAATTTCATTCCTATGCTAGAAAATTTGGGAATTGAAACAGATTTTCAAATTGGAGAAGATGAATTGTTTATGGAAGGGGATTATAATCGTCTTTCCCAAGTACTTATTAACATGATTAAAAATAGTATTGAGGCTATCCAAGATTCCAAAAATGGTAAAATTAAAGTTTATACACAAGAAAATAGAGATACTTTAAAAATTATTATAGAAGATAACGGAAGAGGAATGACAAAAGAGGAATTATCAAAAATAAAAGATCCGTTTTTTACAACCAAGGAACATGGAACTGGACTTGGAATTTATCTTTCTGATGAAATTATACGAAAACATAATGGAGATATAAAATATATATCAAAAGAAGGAAAAGGAACAAAAGTAATCCTTAAATTTCCTAAGAATTTCAATGAATCAAACATAATGTAATTTGTTTCCTATCGACGTTTAATAGGCCTGGTGATACCGATTGACAAATTGCTTTTTTTTTGAGAAAATAGGGATATAAGAATTGAGGTGGGTTAGATGTATCAAGAAAGAATATTATTAACAGGTAAAGATATTTTAGAAAAAGAATTTAAAATTGATACCAGAGGTTATCGTCCACAAGAAGTCGATAAATTTTTAGACGTTATCATTCGCGATTATGAAGAATTCATGGTAATTATTAAGGAAATCGAAAACGAAAAGAAAGCAATAATAGAAGATAATATTAAATTAAAACAGGAAATACGTAATTTAAGAACAAAAATACAAGTGCTCTCAGAAGAAAATGGAAATAGAGGCGTTTCCAACGCAGATCTTCTTAGAAGATTATCTAACCTTGAAAAAATTATCTACGGAAAAGAATAATATTTTGACAAACGCTGCATTCTTTGTAATGTAGAGGAAAGTCCATGCTCGCACAATCTGTGATGATTGTAGTGTTCGTGTAGAGGGAAAAAATAACCTCTAGTAGAGTAATCTAACGGCTTACGAAATAACCTAAATCGAAAGACATGGTTAAAGTAGATGTAAAAGTGCCATAGTGACGAAGAAACTAGAAATGGTGGAAATGGAACGCGGTAAACCCCACGAGCGAGAAACCCAAAATTTGGTAGGGGAACCTAATAAAAGAGAAACAGAATTTTTTATGGGATTGCATATGCAATAGATAAATGTTTGTCGCCTAGAAATAGGAACAGAACATGGCTTATAAAATATTATTTTTTGATTTAGAAAGTTGGTGAATACTTGGAAGAAATTGGACTAACACTTAAAGAAGCAAGAGAAAATATTGGACTTTCAATCGAAGAAGCAGCAAGTGACCTTAAAGTAGAGCCATCCCAAATAGAAGGGATGGAAGCAGGCAATAAAGATTCTTTCAAAGATGTGTTTGCCTTGAAATATTTTATTCGTGACTATTCAAAATATTTAGGACTTGATTATGAAGATATGATTGACGAATTTAACGAATATTTATTTGATTATACATCTAAAATATCACTAGATGATATTAAACGTGCTAAAAAACAAATTGAAAAAAGGGAAGACCAGCCAGATAGAATTGCTTCTCCATATACAATTGAAAGAAAACAGAAATGGAGTATTCCCCCCTTTGTAATTTATATTATTATGGCATTATCGCTTTTACTTGTAGGAATTTATATTGTTTCATTATTTTATACTGAAAAACCAAAAGATATAGATAACATTGTAGCTTATATGGAAATGAATCGAGGAATTAAAATATGAATTTAGCAAACAAAATAACCATTGGAAGAATTGTTATGTCAATTTTTATCATTGCACTTTTACTATTTCCACTGGATGCTTCTGGACTCGCATTGCCAAAACTGTTCATCAATGAATCTATTGTGGTGGATTTAAAATATATTTTGGCAGGATTTTTATTTATTATTGCCGCAATTACCGATTTCTTCGATGGATACATTGCACGAAAACATCATATGATTACAGATTTTGGTAAAATGATCGACGCAATTGCAGATAAGATTCTTGTCAATTCCGTTTTAATCATATTGGCATCCAATGGATTCATCTCTCCAGTCATTCCTGTGATTATTGTTGTTAGAGATACTGCAGTAGATGCAATAAAAATGATTGTTGGAAATAAAGGAAAAGTAGTTGCCGCAATACAAACAGGAAAATTAAAAACAGCTTGCTTAATGACAGGAATTACGCTTACACTATTTTATAATTTACCCTTTGAATTATGGAACTTTAAAGTTTCAGATGCATTGTTAATTGTAGCAGCTGTATTATCTGTTGTTTCTGGAATGCAATATTATGCGATGAATAAAGAAGTTATAAAATGAAAAATTCTTATCAATAGAATTTTTTATTTGGAATTTAAAAATTTGTTAAGCAAAAATATAAAAATCTGTTAAATATTGTCAACACTTTTATCAAACAAATGTTCGCAAAAAATATTGACAACTATTTTTTTCTAGTATATAATGTTCATGTAAGACGTTAAGGAGGAAATAGAATGGTCAAAACATCAAACGATAAAACGTTAGATCAAGTACTAGCAGATATAGAAAAACAATTTGGAAAAGGTTCAGTTATGAAGTTAGGTGATAATGAACATAGAGAAATTGATGTGATTCCAAGTGGTTCTTTATCATTAGATATATGTTTAGGAATAGGTGGTTATCCAAAGGGAAGAATTGTGGAAATTTATGGACCAGAATCAAGTGGTAAAACTACCTTTGCACTTCATGCGATCGCAGAAGCACAAAAATTAGGTGGAAGGGCAGCATTTATTGATGCAGAACATTCACTAGATCCTCAATATGCAGCTAAATTGGGGGTTAATATTAATGATTTATTATTATCACAGCCAGATAATGGTGAGCAAGCGCTAGAAATTTGTGAAGCATTAGTGCGAAGTGGAGCGATTAGTATTATTGTCATCGATTCAGTAGCCGCTTTAGTTCCACAAGCAGAAATTGAAGGGGAAATGGGAGATAGTCATGTAGGATTACAAGCGAGATTGATGAGTCAGGCTTTACGTAAATTGTCTGGAGTGATTAATAAAACCAATACAATTTGTATATTTATTAATCAATTGCGTGAAAAAGTGGGCGTGATGTTTGGAAATCCTGAAACAACACCAGGAGGTCGTGCTTTAAAATTTTATTCATCTGTTCGTTTGGAAATCAGAAGATCAGAACAAATCAAAGATGGGACTAACATTGTTGGAAATAAAACAAGTATAAAAGTTGTTAAAAATAAAATGGCTCCCCCTTTTAAAAGTTGTGTAGTAGATATTATGTATGGAGAAGGCGTATCTACTGAAGGAGAATTAGTTGATTTAGCAAGCGAAGCTAGTATTTTAGAAAAAAGCGGTTCATGGTATGCGTATAAAGGAGAAAAATTAGGCCAGGGAAAAGAAAATGTGAAAGAACTTTTAAAAACAAATGTAAAACTAAAACAAGAGTTGGAAAGCCAAGTTCGTGGATATTATGAAATCTCAAATAAGAAAAAATTAGAAGAAGCACCTAAAGAAAAGACGTCAAAAGAAGCAATTTAGTTTGCTTTTTTTGTTTAACATTTAATAATTTTCTAAGCAAAATATTATATAGGGTGCTTTTATAAAGTGCTTGACTTATGAAAAAATATTCTTTAAAATGGAAGTAGGTAAAATAAACATTTTACTTATATATAGAATCGAATGGAGGAATCGTATATGAATCAGGTAATTCTCTCCATTTTACTAGTCTTAATTGGACTTTTTGTTGGAATTATTATAGTGTTTATAGTGAACTATTTCAAAGGAAATTCAGCTACAAAAAAAGCAGAAAAAATGATAGAAGATGCAAAAAAAGAAGCAGACAAATTAAAACGAGATAGCATCCTCGATGCAAAGGAAGAAACGCATAAGTTAAAAATTGAATTTGAAAAAGAGATGAAAGAAAAAAAGCAAGAAATAAAAGAATCAGAGGAGCGCTTGCTGCAAAGAGAAAGTAACATGGATCGTAGGGATCAGACTTTGCAAAATCGCGAACAAATGTTAGAAGAAAAAGAAAATAATCTAGATAATAAACAAAAAGATATCCAAAAAGAACAAGTAAAAGTAGAAGAGTTAAAGCGTCAACAACTAGATATACTAGAGAATATATCTGGATATTCGAAAGAACAAGCAAAAAATGAAGTAATGAAAAAAATTGAAACAATGATGAATTTAGAAATTGCAGCTTACATTAAGGACCGTGAATCAGAAGCGAAGTTAGAGGCGGATAAAAAAGCAAAAACAACGTTGATTAGCTGTATGCAAAAATATGCAGGGGATGTTGCAAATGAACAAACCGTTACAGTTGTAAACCTACCGAATGATGAAATGAAAGGAAGGATCATTGGTAGAGAGGGAAGAAATATTCGTACGATTGAAGCAGTAACAGGCGTTGATTTAATTATTGACGATACACCAGAAGCAATTGTTCTATCTAGTTTTGATCCATTTCGAAGAGAGATTGCACGTACAACGATTGAGACTTTAATCAAAGATGGAAGAATTCATCCAACGAGAATTGAAGAAATTTATGATAAAGTATCCAAAGAAATGAATATTAAAGTACGAGAAATAGGAGAATCAGCTGTGTTTGAACTTGGAATCACAAAAATGGATTCTGAGTTAGTAGAGTTGATTGGGAAATTACATTTTAGAACAAGTTATGGTCAAAATGCTTTGCAACATTCTATAGAAGTAGCAAATTTAGCAGGATTACTGGCAGCAGAAATAGGAGAGAATGTAGTACTAGCAAAACGTGCTGGACTTTTACATGATATTGGAAAAGCAATTGATCATGAAATGGAAGGCAGTCATGTTACATTAGGAAGTGAGCTTGCAAGAAAATATAAGGAAACCGATATTGTAGTCAATGCAATAGAGTCACATCATGGGGATATAGACGCAACATGTATTATTGCAGAACTAGTTGCAATCGCAGATACTTTGTCTGCTTCTAGACCAGGCGCTAGAAATGATTCGTTAGAAAATTATATTAAGCGTTTACAAGATTTAGAAAACATTGCAAATAGTATGGAAGGCATAGAAAAGACATTTGCAGTACAAGCGGGTCGTGAGATACGAGTAATTGTTAGTCCAGATAAGATTGATGATTTAGGCAGCTATAAAGTAGCCCGAGATATTAAAACAAGAATCGAAAATGAACTACAGTATCCTGGAACAATTAAAGTTACTGTTATTCGTGAAACAAGGGCGACAGAAGAAGCTAAATAAGATTGTAAAATTGTTTGTAATACATAATTAACTATTTGCAAACGGGGGGGGTATGCCCCTCTTTTAGTGATTGAAAAAGGAAATAAAGTATAGTATACTGTTAATATACAATGGAATAAATAAACAACAATAGGTGCATAATAGAAGTAGAGGAAAAAAATATGAAAAAGAAACAAGGATTTACATTAATAGAATTACTAGCTGTAATC
>CAOJDP010000060.1 GCA_948433085.1 uncultured Caryophanales bacterium | reverse complement strand
ATTAATGTAAATCCTTGTTTCTTTTTCATATTTTTTCCTCTACTTCTATTATGTATCTATACTTTATTTCTCTTTAATCATTAAAAGAGGGAGTATACCCCCCCCGTTTACAATTAGCAAATTTATTTTTTGTAAACTACTCTATGATTTCTTTGTACTTTCCTGATATTCAAGAATAAAGATAGACTATTTTTCTATCTGGATTTATTTTAGCAAATTCTATTTTTTATGTCAATCAAATTCTTTTCATTTCCAATTCTCCTGAATTTTATTAGCTTCTAAGGTTGTATTTTAGCTCATCAGAGCAATAAATACTTATATATTCTAATTGTTCGTCTTCACTTAAATCATGACTATTATTTTTAAACATATCTTTTAATTTTTTATAATTTCCATTAATACTTTCATAGCTTGCAATAATCATCTCCATTTTAGATACGCTTGTAAGATCTAAGTTTATTGCATTTATTTTGGCAAGTGATTCTATAAATACTCTTTGACTTCTGCCATTGCCTTCGCGAAAAGGGTGCAGAGCATTAATATCTGCAAATAATTCTACTAATTTATCTAATGTTGTTTCATTATTATAATTTACATAGTATTTTTCTTTTTTTAATTTATTAAATACATCAGTACCAAATGATTCTATATGTTCTGTTAAACAAAATAAGTCTTGTTTAGCAATATTGCAATTTCTTATCTCTCCTGCCCATCTATAAACATCCTGAAACAAATATTTATGAATATCTTTCAAATACTTAAAATCAAAATTTCCTTTTAATGGTTTTTCATTTAATTCATAAGTTCTTAAAGATACAAGTTCTCTTTCGGCATTAAATAAATCTTCATCATTGGTAATATTCAGCTTATTGATTAAAACATCAGTATCTTTATAACAATAATCAACAGTTTTTTCATAAGTATATTTGTATTTATTATCCATAGATTCTCCTATACTTTTCTAACACCTTATTTCGTTCTATTTCAGTTGTTGACTTCCCAGTTATACAATTATAAAGTTTTTGTTTTATTTCTTTAGTTAATGGCATTCCCTCTTGAGCCATTGCACCATCAACTTTTTTTATTTTTTCTTGTATTTCTTTTTCAGTATGCTTCTTATTATTATTCATTAAAATCACTCACTTATCTCTTGTTTTATATATATCTATTATATCATAGATTCACTAATATATCATTAGTTTTATCATAATAAAAAAATACTTATTTGAAAAAGTATTTTAATGTAATTAATATTAAATGATAAAGATTATCATTTGCTACAGCTCGATAATATTGTATAATTTTTATACTAAACTATGATTGAAATTGTTTGAATTATATATATTTGAAGTCAACAGGGTATGAAAATGCACCACGAAACAATAAAGACTTTATAAAATAAGGATTTTAAGTAAACCTTTTTTGAAATCTACTAATTATTTTCTTTCTTTTTTATATATTTTGGGTACATGCTTTATTCTCCCCGTTTACAAATAGCATTTTTTTATATAAACTATTCTATGATTCATTTTTTTCTAATTTATTCAGTACCTCTTTTGTGACATCGATTGCCTTTTCACGAATCGCTTCTGCTGCACTTTCTAATACTGGTGTTCCTTTTTCAATCGCATACTCTACTAACTCTTCTGCCATATTTTGAATATCTTTTGCTTTTTTCTTAGCAATTTTTATCACTTTTTCTTTATCAAGATCAGCTAAACTTTCTTTAATTTCATATATCTTATTTTCAATATTCTCTTTTACTTCGTCTTTATCTAAATTTTTCACTTTATTTAACATGTCATCAAATTTCTGTTTTAATTCTTTTCTTGTATCAGACCCTTTTTTAGGTGCGAACAATACACCTAATCCTGCACCAATTGCTACTCCTGCTAATAATTTTCCTACACCCTTTTTATTTTTTGCTTTATTTTTCATTTTCTTCCTCCTCTTTCTTTTTTCTTTTCCAAGAAAATAATCCAGTTACTGCACCAGCAACAAAATCAATCATTTTATCGCTTATATTTGAAATCACATCTGTTGTATTATCAATTAGATTAAAAACATTATCTAATTTTCCTGCTTTGTTACTTACATCATCTACCACTTGATTAATTTTCTTTAGTGTTCCTATACATTTGACTATAAATATGATTAAAACAATTAATAAAATAGTTCCTAATACATATAGTATGATTGGAAATACTGTATTTACACACTCCATTATTCACCATCTCTTTTCTCGTACATTTTATCCACTAAACTCAATAATTCACTTTCAGTCAAATCTTCTACATTTATGGAATCCTCTTCTGATGACTGTTCTTGCTTCACTTCTTCTACTGCATTCCGTGTAGTATTTTCTTCTACACTTTCATTAATATAATCATTAATTTGTTCTAATTTTTTCTTTTGTTCTTCTAATTGTTTTGCAAGTAAAATTGTATCTTCATCCATATCATCTACTGGCGCAATTTCTATGGTATCCTTTAATGGATCAGGCATTTTTGATTCCTCATCAAAATGTAATTCTTCAAAAATATCGATCCCTGTATCTTCTATTTCTTTTGGAGTGGAATCTTCTATTTCATCACGAAACAAAATAGAGTCATTTCCAAATAAAGTATCTTCTAAATCATCTTCTAATGTACCAAAGGCTTTGTTGCGAATATCATCTATTGTCATAGGTTTTGACTTTCTTGTACGATCATTTGGAAGTTCTTTACGTGTTGCGATATCTTCTTTTTTATAATTTTTATCTAATATTCCATATACTGGAGAAATAATTGGAGAAGATTCAAATTTACGCTCTATTTTTTGTACCTTTGGTCCTTGATATGCTTCTTGTTTTGGTGGATCTTTTTTAATCAATTTTGGCATTGGCTCTGATTTTGGTTTTGGTTTTTCTAAATCATCAAAATCCTTATCATCAAAATAAACTGGAAAAACAAACTTTTCTTCTTTATTTACAGTTGTGCTATCAGATACGACTTCTTTTATTTCTTCTGCCCTAGTTTCTCTTTTCGGTGTAGGAGATGGAATTTCTACATGTCTTACCTCCTTCTTAATTGGTTTTACCTCTTCTTCAATCTCTTCTGTAAATAGATTTTTAAACTTATCCACTAAACCCATATATGTCACCTCTAATTTTCTTCTTTTATTTCTTCTTCTTCAAACTCTTTTTCTTCTATTTTTTCATCATGATCTGCATTTTTTGAAGCAAATAAATCATATTTTTCTTCTCTATTTGTAAAATAATCCTCTTTTAACATCAGTTCAATTATATTATCATTAAACTTTATTGTAGATAAAATATAGGATGCATTTAATACTACATTTTCTATTTTTTCCTTATCTACTAATGCTTCAATTCTTGCATAATTATACACAAATTCGATGCAATATTTGTCATTTTCTTTTGTGATTTCTAAATATCCTTCTTTTTCGCCTTCTATCTTTTTAGAATAATAGACATCTTTTTTTTCTTGATAATCTATTTTACTATGATAAAAGTAAGAAACTGCATCAATATATAAATAGTAATAAATTCCATCTGAATATAACTTATCGTTTAATTCATCTGTATCCATGTAAGATACTCCTCTTGGAATATAATATTTATAGCCTTTTCCAACTTGATTGTATAATTTATTTTGTTTGGAAAGAACGACTGATAAAATATTATCAATACTATTTGTTTCTATTCGAACAATTGTACATCCTGTTACCAAAAAGCACAGGAGTAAAATGATTATTTTTTTCATCTTTCACCACTCTTACTATCAGTATACCAAATTATTTTCATTTTCAAAAGTGTATTTTTTTAAATCTGTCTATATTCTGTCAACTTACTTTTTGAATTCAATTTTATAAATTGGAAAACCTTTGTTTGAAAATTTAATTTCATATTCTGTTGGAATATTATTTTCAGGATTATCTTCGTATAAGTTTAAGGAAATTTCTTTGATATGATATCCATAGTTTGTACAAGATAAAATAGAATATTCAAATAAATGACGATTATCTGTTTTCATACTAATCCATTTATCTTTTTTCCATATAGAATCATACTTTTTTAAAAAGATTTCACTTGTAAGTCTTCTTTTTTCATGTCTATTTTTAGGCCATGGATCTGAAAAATTCAAATACAATCTTTCAATTTCATGGTCAAAAATTTGTTCAATTTCTCTAGCATCCATAGGAATAATTTTTAGATTGGGAAGATTCAATGTTTCCAAAGTTTTCACTGCTTTTATTAATACGCTATAATATACATCGATTCCAATAAAATTAATATTAGGGTAACGTATAGCATTCTCAATGATAAATCTTCCCTTTCCCATTCCTATTTCTATGTAAATTGGATTTTCATTTTGAAAACATTGATTCCATTTTCCACAAAAAAAATTTGGATTTTCAATTACGTAATGTGACTTTAATACTGTCTCTTTGGCACCTTTTATATTTTTTAATCTCATATATCATCCCACATCTCTGTATCTATTGTATCATATTTCTTTGTTTTTCCAAAGTATACAATGTATTATTATAGATTAGATATAGCTTAGAGGGGTTATGAAAGTTCATTTGTCTTTTAAATAAAAAAATCACTATAAAATTTTATCAATGCTTTGTTTCACTCAAAAATAGCTGCTACAGATATTGCAATTGTCTAAACTATATAAATAACTACTAAAAAACCTCGTTTCTACCCAAGAAACGGGGTTTTTAATTTTTACACCTTTTATTTTATTACAATATTGACTAACTTTTGAGGTACTGTAATTATTTTTACAATTTCTTTTCCTTCCAAGTGTGTTTTCACATTTTCTATCTCTTTGGCAATTGTTTCCATTTCTTCTTTAGAGGTATTTACAGAGACTTCTATTTTTCCCCTTACTTTACCATTGACTTGAACAATCATTTCATAGGTGTCCTCTTTTGTTTTTTCTTCTTCATAAGTTGGCCATGTAGATTCTGCAATTGTTGTATTATGTCCTAAAAATGTATGCCAAATTTCTTCTGTTATATGTGGACATACTGGGTTTAACAATTGAATAAAATGTTCTGCATATTCTTTTGAAATTTTTTCCTCTTTATAAACTGCATTGATAAAAATCATCATTTGACTAATTGCTGTATTAAAATTTAATGTTTCATAATCATTTGTTACTTTTTTTACAGTTTGATGATAAATTCTTTCTAACTCAGGTGTAGTGCATTCTACTACTTTTCCTTCTTCAAAGATACGGTATACTCTATCTAAGAATTTTTTAGAGCCCTCTAAACCTGTTTGACTCCAAGGTTTATCTGCTTGTAATGGACCCATAAACATTTCATACAATCGTAATGAGTCGGCTCCATGACTTTCTACCACATCTGTTGGATTGACCACATATTCTGGATATCTTTTTCCCATTTTGATTCCATTTTCTCCCAAAATCATTCCTTGATGTACTAATTTTTGAAATGGTTCTTGCACAGGAACAATGCCTTTATCATACAAATATTCGTTCCAGAATCTAGCATATAATAAATGTCCTACTGCATGTTCTGGTCCACCTACATATAAATCAACTGGCAGCCAATGTTTTAGTAATTCAGGATCCGCAAGTTTTTCATCATTGTTTGGATCGATATATCTTAAAAAGTACCAGCTAGATCCTGCACTTCCAGGCATGGTCGAAGTTTCTCTAGTGCCTTTGACTCCATTTATTTCAACTTGTTTCCATTGTTCCGCATTTTCTAAAGGTGCTTTCCCATTTTTACCTTTATAATCATCCATTGTAGGTAAAATTAATGGTAATTCACTATCTTCTAACACATAATCTGTTCCATTTTCCATATGCACAATTGGGACAGGTTCCCCCCAGTAACGTTGTCTCGCAAAAATCCAATCTCTTAATCTATAATTAATTTGTTTTTTTCCTACCTGATGCGCTTCTAACCATTCAATCATTTTCTCAATTGCTTCTTCTTTGTTTAAGCCATTTAAGAATTCTGAGTTAATATGAATTCCATCTTCTGTCATAGCGCCACCATTTTGTACATATTCAAATGTTTTGCTATGTAATGCATCTTTGATTTCTTCTAATACAGTATCTTTAGAAACCCATTCGATATCAAATGCTTCATCCTCATCTAAGTTTTGGTTTTGCTTATCAGCACTTTTTAATTCAAATAAGAAACCTGTACATTCTATTTGAAAGTATTTATCTTTATTATATGCATAATAGTGATGTCTAATTTTAAAAGTTTCTTGGATTAGTTCAATATCTGCATAGCCAGTTTCTTCTAAAACTTCACGAAATGCACATTCTAATGGTGTTTCATTTTCTTCGATTGTTCCTCCTATGAACAAACGACCTCCATTTTTATGCCAATTTATGGTTAAATATTGGTCTTTTTCTTTATCATGTACAATTGCAACGATGCTATTTTTTAAAATTTCATTTTCTTTCGTTTCTCCTGTTTCTTGTTCCAACACTTGAATAATTGGAAGATTGAATTTTTTAGCAAATTCGTAGTCTCTGTCATCATGGGCTGGCACTGCCATAATTGCTCCTGTTCCATAAGTTGCAAGTACATAATCTGATATCCAAATAGGTATTTCTTTATTATTTACAGGATTAATGGCATATGCGCCTGTGAAGACTCCTGTTTTTTCTTTATTTAATTCTGTTCTTTCTAACTCTGATTTAGTCGCACACATTTTTTGATATTCTTCTACGATTTCTTTTTGTTCTTTTGTGGTAATTTCATTTACAATTTTATGCTCTGGTGCTAGAACGCAATAAGTTGCTCCAAACAGTGTATCACAGCGAGTTGTAAAAACTGTAAATGTTTGATTACTATTCAAAACTTTAAAATCCACTAAAGCTCCAATGGATTTACCAATCCAATTTCTTTGAATTTCTTTGGTAGATTCTGGCCAATCTAAGGTTTCCAAATTATTGAGTAATTTTTCTGCATAAGCTGGAATATCCATAACCCATTGTTTCATATTTTTACGAATTACAGGGAATCCTCCTCGTTCACTTTTTCCATCAATCACTTCATCGTTGGATAAAACAGTTCCTAATTCTTCACACCAGTTTACTGGCATATCAACATATTTAGCATAGCCATCTTGATATAATTGTTTAAAAATCCATTGTGTCCATTTATAGTAAGTGGGATCTGTGGTTGAAATTTCTCTATTCCAATCGTATGCGAATCCTAATGATTTTAATTGTGTTTTAAATGTTTTTATGTTTTCAAATGTAAATTTTTCAGGGTGATTTCCAGTATTGATTGCATATTGTTCTGCAGGTAATCCAAATGCATCCCACCCCATTGGATGTAATACATTATAGCCTTGCATCTTCTTCATACGTGCTACCATATCTGTTGCAGTATAGCCTTCAGGATGTCCTGCATGTAATCCAACACCTGATGGGTATGGAAACATATCTAATGCATAGAATTTTGGTTTTGTAAAATCCCATATATCTGTTTTAAATGTTTCGTTTTCTTCCCAATAATTTTGCCATTTTTTTTCTATTTTCTTAAAGTCATACATATTATCTATCTCCTTCTCTGCTTTCTTTGACAAATTCTTCCTATCATATGATATATTGATAATTGAAAAGGTATTAATGTTAAAAAGGCAATCAGCATTTTTAACAGAAAGTTATCTGTAATTCCCATTATATATAATGTAATCGTAATAATACCTGCATTGGAAAGAGAAATGATATGTGCAAGTAATTGCATAGATATTTTATTCCTATCTAAGTGATATACTTTTTCTAAATATCGCACATAGGTACTATTTTGAAATTTCTCTAATTTGTTTTTACGTAGAATTACAAATAATACATAACATAAATAAATGAGTACAAAAATTATTCCATATCCTAAAAATTCTTTCATAAATCACCTCTTTTACAAAAAAAAGTATTATGGGTTAAGGACGGAATTTCCGCGGTACCACCTTATTTCATAATACTTATGCGCTTTTACACTTAACGCGTGTGACACGTCCTAGGGAACTCCAAAGCAAGTTCATTTTAGTCCTCTCAAAGTTTTCACCAACCACTTTGTCTCTGATAAATTCTCTAAAATTACTACTCTTTTTCTTCGCTTTTTCTATTTATTAGTATAATATAAATTTTTATTTTTTGCAACTGTTTTTCTAATTTTAAACTTGAAAATATATAAATATCGTCCAAATTAAAAATGTCATAAACCTTCATAAATAAAGTATTTAATGACATTTACAACTTATAAATTATTTTGTTCTGTTTCGTTATTGCACTTTTTTTTCAGATGAATACTCTATTTTCTTCACATACCCTTTATCATGCTTTTCCTTTTCTTCAAATGTATTTAAGAATTGATCTATTGCTTCTACATTATTATTTCCTATCCACTTTTTGATATTTTGATAATCGATTTGAATTTGACTTCGGGTTTCACCAACATATTCCTTAAAACTCTTTATATAGTATAAATTATTTGTTGCTTGTATTCCTTCCCATAATTTTTCAATTGGGGCTCCTTCTACATTTAAAGCAAACTCATAAATATATTTTGCATTCCTTGTTTGTATTACTCCTTCTGCCAATTTTTCAATTGGCGCTCTTCTTATATTACGAGCAAATAACAATATATATTCTAGATTTCCTGTTTGTATTACTCCTTCTGTCAATTTTTCAATTGGGGATTCTTCTATATTTAAAGCAAACTCATAAATATATTCTGCATTCCTTGTTTGTATTACTCCTTCTGTCAATTTTTCAATTGGGGCTCCTTCTACATAACAAGCAAAATAATAAATATATTCTGCATTCCTTGTTTGTATTACTCCTTCTGTCAATTTTTCAATT
>CAOJDP010000059.1 GCA_948433085.1 uncultured Caryophanales bacterium | reverse complement strand
GCTTTCGTTGATAGTAAGGTAATAAACAATATAGATATTCCTATTATTACAATTTCTGGTATAGGTCCATATGTGGGGAAATTTCAGGTAGGGTTATATCTAAGAAGCTCGTTTGAAAATGCAGGGTATAAAGTATTATATATAAGTTCACGTAGAGAGGGGAAATTATTTGGCACTTATATTTTCCCAGAATATATGTATAATAAAAATTTGGATTTTACGGCAAAAGTATTTGAATTTAATGGTTATGTAAACGATCTGATTAGGAAAGAAAAACCTGACATTGTCATAATAGGCGTCCCTGGTGAGATAATGGAATTAAGTGAAAAACATAGAATGAATTTTGGAATACTGGCAAGTGTAGTTTTTAATGCCATAAAGCCGGATGTGTCCATATTAAATATGTATAACATGCGGTACACGGATGAGTTTCTGGAAGAACAGAAAAAATATTGTAAATATCGTTTTGGCGTGATTCCTGATTTGTTTTATGCTACCTATACGGGAGTTATTGATTCATCATTGCAGGAGGCGTGGATACAATACTTTCATGCAGACAAGCTGTTTGATGATTTACTGGAAAAGCATAAGATATTTAGTGAATCAGATGTTAAGTATGATCTGCTATTTAAACAGATCATGGGTATATTGGAAGAATACGGTTCATTAGAGGTTATGTGAGGTGCGTATGGAGAATAGTATAAACAGCATTAAAAACAGATTAGATACTGTGTTTATAGAAAAAATGGCTTTTGCGGTTTACAAGCTATCAGATGAACAACGTTCAAAGAGTTTGTTAAGGGATTGTATCGGAATGCAGGCGAGAGACTTGTTGAAACTTTATATGGAATTGGAAAGTGAATTTCATATTGATTTTAATCCGCTTGTGTTAGAGGGGAACTTTGATAAATATGACTGTTTATTAGAATATATTATAAGCAAAACCGGGGAAAAGAATGTTAATTAAGAAGATTCATGTTTGCGTCATTGATGACGGAATATGTGCTGATGAAATCAATATATATAAAAATATACAAATAAGAAATGGTAAAGCAGTCAGTTCTTTAAATGTATGTAAAAACAATTCTCACGGTACAGGATGTGCTAAAGTAATAACCAAGCGTGCAGAAAAAGATATTTTGATAAGCAGTGTGTCAATTCTTAACAGGCAGTGTAAGGGAAACATTCAATCCTTATGTACTGCCTTTGCGTGGTGCGTAGAAAATGATGTTGATATTATAAATTTAAGTTTAGGGAGTGTTTTTTTTAGAGATAAGGAACTGTTATTGAGTGCGGTTAATCGTTGCGCAGAAAATGGAATAGTTATAGTAGGAGCAACCTCTAATGAAGGATATGTAACCTACCCTGCTAGTTTTACAAATGTATTAGGTGTTAGATCTTTTGATGAAAAAGAAAAAAGGGGATGTGTCGCAAGGTATGATACCAATTTAGGTTTCGGATTGTTTGAAACTCAGGGTAGTGAAAAAATCTACATAAATGGCATGGAAAAAACGACAAGTTGGTGTAATAGTGTAGCAGCTCCACAAATTACAGCAAAAATAATTAATGTGTATGAGGAGGGAATTAGTCCAATAGCAATTAGAAATATGTTTGGAAACGAGTTGCTGAAAATTAATTGCTTTGGAATTGATTGGGCGTCAAAGGCGTATGCACAAAATATACATGAATTGATTCCTAAATGGTGTGTGTGCAAGATAATTAATAAAGAAATGGAAACATCACTTGACATTGCAGATACTGTTATTACGCAAAAAGCAGATAATATAAAAAGGTGGTTAGAAGCTGGTAAAAATATCATATATATTGGCGATGATGTGATTGATTATGAAAGCAGTAACAGCTATGTTTGGTCAAAATATAACAGAATACAACAGATACATTATAATCAGATAGCCCAACAAGGTATATCAGAAGTTCCGGTCATTTTTATAGAGGGGGTATGTGCCTTAAAGTACATCTATGGACTTGAAAAGATGTTTAGGGAAAAGGACTACCATGCATATAGTATTTCCCATAGCATTTTATATGAGTTGTATGGAATAACATATATACCTACGGAAATCATGGATGCGGATAAAGTCAACAATTTTATCAGAAATGAACTGTATTATAAGCAGGGAGATATATTATTATATGATATTAGTGGAATTGATGAAAAATCAGCAGCGAAGAATACTAAGCTGTCACCAGACATTATCATAGATACAACGGAAAAGAATGTAACCATATCAAGTGAATATGGGAGTAGGACTGTTGCAGATTCCATAGAAAGTGTTGGAAACTATATAATAGAATTGTTAGAAGGGGAAGGCAGAGAGAATGATGAGCAATAAAGAGGCAGTAAGAAGATTAATAGTGCTTATCAGCAATTACAAAAAAACAATTGCTGTGATTATGATCTGCTTGGTCGTTTCTACTGGATTAAATCTATGCGTACCATTACTGAGCAGCAGAATTATGGATGATGGGTTTATTGGTGGGAATAAAACATTGCTTATTCAATTGGTGTTATGCTCTTTTGCAGTATACATGATATGCTCCGCTATTAACCTATTAAAAGAAAAAATGAGAATTGATATTTCGGCAAAAATACAGTATTTGCTATCTGAGCGCTCTTTTTCTCATTTGATGAAAATGAATGTGAGCTTTTTTAGGAACAAGAATTATGCTGAAATATTTGATAACATAAATGTCGATATTAGCAACATGACTTCTATTGCTGATGAAAGCGTATTTTTTGTGTTTACACAAGCATTTAGTATGACTGGAGGGATAGTTGGCTTATTTATCCTAGATTATCGCATGACAATATTAGTCCTGCTGTTTATTCCAATAAAATGTGTGATAATGAAGTATTTTGCAAAGAAGCGAAAACAACTTATAGATAGTTTTATATATGAAAATCAAAAATATGCAGGCTGGTTTGGGGATACGGTTGGAGGTATACGGGAAGTTAAATTATTTGGCATTTTCGATGATAAACATAAAGAATTTTCCGATAAACAGATGCGGGTGATCAATAGTCAGAAAAAAGTGAATATGCTTAGCCAATGGAACAGTACAACAGATACCATATTGGTTAGAATTTTAACAACTTTAATATATGTAGTAGGTGCTAATATGGTATTTAATATGCAGCTCTCGGTGGGGAATGTATTTGCCTTTATTACATACAGTGCATATGTTACAGGACCGATTTCAGCAATATTAAATATTGGATATTTATTATCAGGAATAATACCATCTACGAAACGATATTATGAGTTTATGGAACTGGCAGAGGAAAACGATAATGCAGATGCTGTTATATTTCCGCAATGTGGAGATGTTGAATTGAAAAATATTTCATTTTCTTACGATAAAAAGAAAATGGTTTTAAAAGATGTAAGTTTGCTAATTCCAAAGGGAAGTAAGGTGGCATTTATAGGGAAAAATGGTTCTGGTAAAAGTACCATTATTGATTTACTTCTCCGTATGTATGAGCCAACTGAAGGCAGTCTATTATTATCAGGTAACAACATATGGGATATGCCACTAGGGAAATATCGTAATATGTTTTCAGTGGTTAGCCAGGAAATATATTTGTTTAATGATACCATTCGTAATAATATTTGCCTTTATAGACAGGTGGAGGATAAAAAAATTTTTGACATATGTGAGAGCTGTGGACTGGGAGATTTTATAACAAAGGTATCGTTAGATTATTGTGTAGGGCAGAATGGGACAAAAATTTCTGGAGGACAAAAACAAAAAATTGCACTTGCAAGAGCATTATTACATGATCGTCCTATTGTGATTTTCGACGAAGCGACTTCTAGTACTGATGAGTATTCCGAACAACAGATTAATTCATTGCTACATACAAAATTTATTGACAAGACTGTAATTGTGGTTACGCATAGAACAAATATTTTAAATGAGATGGATCAGATTGTCGAACTGGAAGATGGCAGAATTGTTAAAAAAAGATAATTTTTTTTGTAGTAGAGATATAAGGAGGAATTTTATGAAAAAAATAGTATCATATATTGTTTGTCTATGTATGTGCGTAGCTTTTACTATACCTGTTTCTGCGAAAGAAAAAGTGCAAGAGAATGAGACTGAAATGTTATTTGATGATGTATCATTGACAAATTACTTTACTAAAACAATCAAACTAAATTCGGTAAATGGTAATTCATCTGGCATAGTAACTATTTCATCAGGTTCTATAACGGGAAATCCTGAAACCACTTCTATAATTTTGAATATTCGTGCAAATGCGGGAAGTGATCCTTTCATTTTGTATATACAAGCCCCAGACGGAACAGTATATAGTATTCTTGTGACAGGAAGTAAAACTATAGAATTAAGTTTCTTTAATGGATGCAATCCATCAGGTAGTTGGAAAATATGGATTGAAACCCAAGGAACTGCATCAACAGCCAATATTACTATGAAAGTCAATTATAGTTACTAGGGCAGAGCAAGTACGCCATAATTAATTTTTTAAGAATATACAATTACGCATGATAAAGTCAAAACGAATTTATCATGCGTAATTGTATATTTTTGACCATTTTGTTAGTTCCCAAACGTATATAATTGGGAAATTTATATTGGATGATAAGTTTTATACATAGATTTTTTTTAAAGGGATATATGCGCTGTCTGATACAGTATAATATACTCTTAAAAAGTAAATACGGTAGCTTACGAGTACACAAATCGACATGGCAGGTCGGTGCGGTGTACTCTTTTTTTTGCCACTGTCGAAAATTGCTGATTTATCAAGACATATACATACGAAAGTCGAAAAGGGGACCACCTACAGATTCTTCATTTCACAAATAAATTAAGAGAATGGAGAATCAGAAAATGAATGATATAAAATATATTATTGCCGATAATGTGAAATTATACCGTAAAAAACGAAATTTAACACAATTTGAACTAGCGGAGAAAGCGGAGCTTTCAATTGATTCTATAAAGCGGATCGAACATGGGAGCAGAACAATGTCGTTAGAAAACTTTATGAGAATTGCAGATGCATTGGCTGTTCCTCTCTCATATCTCTTATATGAAAATCTAAATGAAATTCCCATAACAGAACGTATTTTAAATGTCTTAAATAGTAAAAGTGGAAAACAGCAGGAATATTTAGTACATATGCTTGAAGAAATGGTTAAAGGTTTGGACAAGCTATCAAATTAATATCGAAAGGTGAAATGAGCGTATAGGGGATTCTATGCGTCTTTTCATACATATAAATATTTCAAAAATAAAGTAAGTTTGGAGTGGTAGAGTTTGGGCATATATATAATTTTTACATGGGATAAAAATTTCTCTAAAAAATGAAACCAAATTCTTTAAAGTATCGTATTGATAAAAAATTTGAGCAGATAGGATTTGGAGGAATGGATGAAAAGAGTATACTAAAGAAATTACGAAACAAAGATGAACAAGCATTTGAGGAAATAATTGATTTGTATAGTGTCTATGTCACTGTTATTGTCGGAAACCTGTTAAGCTCAAAGGGAACAAAAGAAGATGTAGAGGAGGTGGTTGCAGACACATTTATTGCACTATGGAATACGGCTGACAGAATCAATTATAAGGAATATAGCAGTATCAAGGCATACATAGCGACTATTGCAAGGAATAAAGCAAAGGACTGGCTGAGAGCGGCTAAAGGACAAGATTTACAATTATTGGATGATATTCTGGTAATTGATAATAGTGTAGAACAGCAAATTTTCCAAAGAGAGCAGCAGAGAATTATAGCAAAGATTTTGAAACAGTTAAAGCCGTTGGACTGGAAGATTTTTGTAGCATATTATTACCAGTACAAAAAAGTGGACGAGATTGCAAGAGAGCTTCAGATGAATCCTCATACAGTAAAAACCAGACTGCGGCGTGGAAGAGAGGTGCTTAAAAAATTTCTGATAAAAGAGGGATATGGGAGCAATGCAGATTAGAATAAGTGAAATGCTTGATAATGCTTCTGAGCTGATTGAAGAAAATAGTAAAGATGGATACATGGTTGATAATGACAGAATCAAGGAAATTGTATTTTCAGAGATTAAATATATGCGAAGAAAGCATAAAAAAAAGAAGTGTGCAGTTGCCTTAATTGCAATTCTGGGTTTGGGAAGTATCAGTGTTGGTGCAAAGGTGTTATTACATTCTGCCGGGGTAATAGACAATAATAGAAAAGAAGTGATGCAGTCGCAAACTGCCCGTAAAATAGACGAGGATAAGGTTTATACATTTGATTATAAGTCTGGATTGCAGACAGATTTGATTGCTCCAGAAAATTTATATGAGAAAGATGTTCCGATTGCAAAATATATTGTAGAAATTCCCATAAGTATAGAGGACAGCCTGCCGGAGTGTTATCTGGATAATGGTGCAATGATTATTTTTACTCAAAGTAATAGTGATGGGTGGAAGGTTGAAAAATCTGAAAGAATGCTTTTCGAGTTTATACAAGAACGAGTTGAAGGAACGGATATGGCAAATCCAGGAATTTTGGAAGTTGGTTATATATTGAATGGGGAACTGCAGGGACGGCAAGTTGTAAGCCAAAACTATTGTAGTATTGATTTCTGTCTGGCGAGTGAAGGAACATATTATTTCTATTTAAAGAATTGTTCCAGTGACAGGATTATTATTACGAGAGGAAATATTGGTAAAACACAGGAGGAATGAGAAGATGGGAGAAAAAATGAATAAGCGGACAATTCAAATATCGGAATTAGTGATTGTCAAAGAAGATGTGTTTCCGATAGAACGAATTGGATTGCCACAGGCAAATATTGCAGGTGGGAAAACAGTTTCATTTCTTGACCGTGACGGAAGCATGTTTTATATTGTGGGAGGAACGACGGTAAGTTTTAGCGTAAAATTGGACGCTTCTGTTGCTGTTAAAATGGGGTATATTAATAATAGTGATTCAAAGACACAAACATATAGTGGAACGGGAAGTTCGCATTACACGGAATTTAAAATTGCGAATACAGGTTATTATAGATTTTATGTTACCAATACATCTTTAAATGTCGTAAAAGTGACTGGCGGAACAATCAGCTTTTGATTTGTCATGAAAGGAAGGGCGAGATATGATGAAAAAGGGATTTAAGATCATAAAATGGATATTTTGTGTTTTATTTGTTGTTGTGGCAATTTTGATCATTTGGAACTTTATCTGTAAAAGAACAGAACAGTCCAAGATTGAAGCAGCATATGGAAATACTGTTGAGATAAATGGGCATGATATAGTGATAAGTATAGAGGGAGAAGAAAATGAAACAACAATCATATTATTACCCGGCTGGGGTTCTGCATCACCAGTATTAGAATTTCTTCCACTAGCTAAAGAACTGTCAAAAGATTTTCGGGTTATTACCATAGAACCTTTTGGTTATGGACTTTCAGATCAGAGCGGAGAGGAACGGAAAATTAACTTAGTAGTAGAGGAGCTGCATGAATGTGTCCAAAAGTTAGGATGTAGCCAGTATTACTTAATGGCACATTCGCTTTCAGGTTTGTATTCATTATATTGGGCAAATGCTTATCCGCAGGAGGTACAGGGATTTATAGGAATTGATCCGTCTGTTCCAAAGCAATCTGATGAGGAGCCGTTTCCGGTTAGTATGGTAACATTGAACAGGCTCTCGGCATATTTTCAGAAAGCGTCAAATGTATTGGGAATTACCCGGATAAGTTCCATAGGGCATCCGGAAAAGGCAGTTTATGCGGACGTTTCATATTCATATTCAAAAAGTGAGTTGGAAGTATTTCGTATTTTATCTATGGATTTTGCATATAACGATGATATTATGAATGAATTAGAATATATGGATGATAATCTTGAATCTGTTAGGGATATGAAATTTCCCTCCAATATTCCAGTATTGCAATTTGTGTCAGGCGATAACTGTGATTTGCTGGAATCATGGGAACTCTTACACAAGGAAGTTATTACAGAAACGGACAGAAGTGAAGTTCTAAGATTAGAGGGAGGACATTACTTGCATTTTGAGAGGAAAGATGAAATTGTCAAGAAGATAAGAGACTGGCTACAGAATTAATTGGGCAGACGGAGAGCGTATTATAAGTTTTGTAAAATAAGGATATAAATTTGTAAACTAGGTTATGAGGTTGGTGCTATACCACATAACCTAGTTTTTGTTGTCAGGGAATTTTTACGAATAAACCCGTATTTATTACATCTTCCGGTATGAATGATAAATTGATGATAAAATAATAATATGAAGCAACACAAAATCGGGTAAGTTAATTTATAAAATACGAGTATATCAAAATACAAAATTGAGTAAAATAGAATAAATATTATAGAAAATGGAGTGATGATTTGAAAACTCGTATTAAAGAATTACGCGAACAACACGGATTAGGTCAAGAAACACTGGCAAGTTTTGTTGGTTCTTCACAACAATCGATTAGTAGAGTTGAAAGAGAGCAATGTGTACCCTCAGCGGATTTGATTGTTAATATTGCTAAACATTTTAATGTAACTACTGATTATATTTTATGTTTGTCAAACACAAGACGAAGTTTGGAAGGACAGTTAAAAGTAAATCAGGAAATTGACGAATATTATGACATTGTTTCAGCATATCAAAAATTAAACATGGCAAATAAGGTTACGATTAAAATATTAATGAATCGGTTTATTGAGGTACAGAAAGAGGGGAATTAAATTGATTAATATTGCAGTGTGTGATGATGATCTGGTGTTTGCTTCAAAAGTAGAAACTATACTTTATGACATAGCGAAACAAAAACTGATAGATATAGCGGTGGAAGTTTTTTCTGATGGAAGTGAGCTGTGGAAACATATTTCTTCCGGCGAAACTTTTGAACTATTATATCTGGACATAGAAATGATGAAATT
>CAOJDP010000058.1 GCA_948433085.1 uncultured Caryophanales bacterium | reverse complement strand
CTTTATTTATATGGCTTAATCGCATTTTATTCCTTCAATTTATAATTTTATCCTGTTACTTATATGCTTAATATTGTATATTTTATCTATTTATGCTATAATATTGGAGTATAGGAGGAGTAACTTTATGAAAG
Organism: uncultured Caryophanales bacterium; assembly: GCA_948433085.1. Taxonomy (GTDB): domain Bacteria; phylum Bacillota_I; class Bacilli_A; order RF39; family UBA660; genus UBA5026. The sequence continues at coordinate 8,865 of CAOJDP010000058.1, read as the reverse complement.
AAGAAATTTTAAAAAAAGGCGCAGCGAATTGGTTTCATGGAATTGGAAGTAAAGGAGGACATTTAATTTTAACAAATGAAACACTTTATTTCGAAGGACATAGAATTAATGCTGGAAAAAAAGAATTTGAAGTTGAATTAGAAAATATCAAGTCTGTAGAAGCAGGTGGCTTTTTATCTAATAATTTAACAATTATAACTAATTCTGGTAAAGATGTGTTTGCAGTTACGGGAAAAAAAAACTGGGTTACTGCAATCAATGATGCAATTAAAAACTTGGAGGGCTAAATATGCGAAAGTTAAATGCTACTTTATTAAGTGGAGAAAATAAAGAAGAAGCAATACTAAAGATTAAAGATGAAAGTTTTGCAATAAATACAAACGACCAACTTATTAAAATTCCCTACTCTAATGTCAAAGGTTATAATTATGATGAGTCAAACGGTGTATTATCTATTGTTAGATTTGGTGGTAACCCCATAGAACTTAATATTGTAAAGGATAAGCAACTTTTAGAGTTATTAAATAGTATTACTAGTCAAAACAAAAGAGATTCTAACGAAAGCGTACCAACTTATGAAAACAATAGTACAAAAGAAAATGAAAAAAAATTAGAGAGGAATGCAACAATTAGAGATACAGATAGCAAAAAAACAGAAGTTAAGCAATCGACAGAGCCTATAACGCGAAAAACATCAAATCAAGACGAAAATAGTTCAGACAAGCCCGATATTTTGAAAGTAATCAGTGGTATAATTTCAATAATAGTACTAATAATTATTTTCGTTAATATGTGTAGTAATGGTGGGCGTATAGAAGGTGGATATGAAGCCGAACGATACGCATTACAAGAAATTCCTAAGAGTGTTTTAACTTTAGCTTTTGAGCCTGATGTTACATCAAATGAATTAAAATGTAAAGCAAAAGAAAAAACAGATGATGAAATAATTCTTGTAAAATGTACTACAACTAATAAACATATTATAGACTATTATGAAAGCGAAACTATATGGTATGCTTATCAAGAAACAGCTGATGGAATGTCCCATTATCGTTCTATAAATCCAGACAAAGATACAGCTTTAAAAAACATTAGAAACAAAAAATAATTAGTTTATGAAAAGTAGAAAAACAACATCTTTGGGATTAAAAAGTAAAAAGTTGTAATTAGCATAGATTCTGTGCTAATAGTATCCATTATCCTAATCGGATAATGTTTTTTTATTTTGTGTTACGATTTATAAAAATGATTATGGTATTTTATTATTAGATACTAGTAATTTAAACATTATTAGTATGCTAGAAAGAAGGTAAAAAATTATGAACAATGTTGTACTTATTGGCAGAATAAACAACGATATTGAAAAAATGGAAAGCGAGGATAAGACTTCATATAAACTAATGTTGAAAGTTATGCGTAATTTTAAAAATGCAAATGGAAAATATGACACTGATTATATTCCTATTGAATTAACAAGTTATGTTGGAAGTAATACATTTGAATATTGTAAAAAGAATGACCTAATAGGAATAAAAGGAAGAATTGAAAGTATAGAAAATAATATAATTCGTGTAATTGCAGATAGAGTAACATTTTTATCAAGTAATCAAAAACTAGCAACTCAAAGTTAGAAAGGATAATATTTTATGCAAATTAAAATTCACAGGGGTATTAATCAAATTGGGGGTTGTGTAACCGAAATTAAAACTAAAAGTACTAGAATACTTATTGATATAGGCTCTAATCTTCCAAATAGTACAAGTAAAGTAAAAGTGAATGTCGCTAAGATTAGTAAAAAATGTGATGCTGTGTTTATAACTCATTATCATTTAGACCATATTGGCGAATATATGCAAGTAAAAAAGGATATTCCTATCTACATTGGAGAACAAGCAAAAGAGATTTTTACTATTTATCAAAAGAAAATGCAGGAACCTAAAGTTGCAGAAGTTACACAAGAGCATATTGATAGGTTAGAAACATTTAAAACATTTGAACAAGATGTACCTCTAAAAATTGGAGAAATGACTTTAACTCCGATTCGAGTTAATCATTCAGCATTTGATAGTTATATGTTTCTTATAGAAGCAGAAGGTAAAAGAGTTTTACATACTGGGGACTTTCGCACACATGGTCCTAGTGAGAATGCAATACCTAAAGCACTTAAAGAAATAGGAAAAGTAGATGTTCTTATTTGTGAACATACTACTCTTTCAAGACTAGATGAGGTTTTTATGTCCGAACTTATGCTACAGAAAGAAGCAGTAGAATTAATTAGAAACAATAAGTATGTGTTTATAATGTGTGCTTCTACTAATATTGATAGAATAGCCTCTTTTTACCACGCAAACGAAGAAGCAGGAAAGAAACTATTTATATGTGATGTCTACCAAAAAGAGATACTTGATTATGTAACAAAGACTAGCAAAAAATATAAAGACTATTACAACTTTTCAAATGCTAAGAGTTTTGATAAAAAGTTTTATCAGGAAATGTTGGATAATGGTTTTTGTATGCTAGTACGAAGTAATTACTTTTCAAAAAGGTTTATCAATAGTCCTAATTTCAAAGACAACATATTTATCTATTCTCAATGGTTAGGATATTTGCAAGGATCTACTGCTGATGAAAGTATTGTTAAGTTTGTTCCAAAAGATTACCACTACTTACACACCAGTGGACACGCAACTAAAGAAGGTATTACAGAAGTTTGTAATATTGTTAAGCCTAATGTAATTATACCTATACACGGAGAGAACTCACACGATTTTGAAAAACTAAAATTACCATACAAAACTAAACATTTAAAAAATAAAAAGTCTTATAACATATAGGAAGGAATGAAGAATATGAGTAATACTAAAACAAAAAGAAAAACCAAGAAAGATACTAAGCCTAAAACTCCCTCAAATGTTAATTTATTTGATAATCGTATAATTCGTTTGAATAAAACCATTGATGCAGAAGTTGCAGAGAATATAGTCGACCAGTTGTTAAAACTAGATACTATTAAAAGTAAAAAGGATATAATATTCTATATCAATTCCCCAGGTGGAGCAGTATCAGCAGGAATGGCTATTTATGATGCTATGCAAATGGTTAAAAGTGATGTTAGAACAATATGTATTGGTCGTTGTGCTTCAATGGCCGCTGTGCTTCTTAGTGGTGGAACAAAAGGCAAACGATACATAACCCCTAATAGCGAAGTTATGATACACGAAGTTTCATCTTTTAATATGGGGAAAGTTAATGAATTAAAAATTGACTATGAACACACTAATACATTAAATGAGCGTATTATCAAACTACTAGCAGAAAATACAGGTAAGACTGTAAAGCAAGTTAGACACGATATTCAATTAAAGGATAGATGGTTCAATGCAGAAGAAGCACTAAAATATGGCTTAGGCGACAAAATACTAACAAAGAATCTAATATAATATCTGGTATGGTGGCATAGTAAAATTCAACTATATTTTGGGTTATTCAACGGAACAATTATGACTTCGTATAGAATTATAAGGTTAAGAACTATACTATGTTTTTAAACTCGTATATATTATTATGGTAAGTTCAAAATACCTGATTCTACATTTTAAAACAGGACCCAAGTAGAGATAATGTCCTAACTATTACTTTATTGTAATACTTTAAAAACTTGCTCACGCTAGATACGGAACAATTTAGGAGTAATTCTCTTATCAGCCCAAATCTGAATAAGAATAAAGTCTACCTTAACCGTCATACTGAACACTTGTGGCGACACAATGGAACTCAGACCGTTAATTTATCTAGTCGTAGTTATTCAATAATGTAGATATTAAAATTTAAAAGAAAAATTTATAGTATATGGGACTAAAATTTCTCTTGACTACGCAATAAGTAATTTAAACAATATAAGTAATAATTAAAAAACAAATGATACTAAAAGATATGATAATACTAATAATGAAAAAGAATGAAAAATAAGATTTAAAAGTAATAGTAAAATGAATGATAATATTAAAAAAGAATGAGATTTGAAATGTAACAAGTGAGAATAATATAATTAATTAAAATGTTTGTAAGAATCAACTATAGTGAAATAACTATAGTTTTCTTATGGTATAATTTACCCTTTACAGAATCTACTTTATTCACTAAGTATATATTTAGGTATAACGCATTGTGTTAGTCTAATTTTTAGATGTTAAATTTAATTAAAGTTATAGACATAAGATTCCTATTATGTTTAACATTTAGTCTAGCTAACGCATTGCGTTTTTTTTGTGCAATGAATCTCTAATTGATACACTTATTAAAGTACTTCGTACTTTAATAATGGAAAAACATATTTAAGAATATTTATGTAAAAACACTAATACCTTTGGTATGGTGGTATAGTAAAATTCCATAATAAAACCGCCTCTAGGTGCTTCTATAAATGCTACAGGGGCATATCTATTTTTACAAAAATTTTATCGCCCTATATAATAAGACTTCCCCTAGAGCCTACTAGAGGCTCAGGGGATGTTATATAGAGATTTATTTATTATCTATATCAATGTTCCTTTTACATTCGAAATTCCATAAATAATTATCAAATGTAGTATAATCTTCTTCTAAAGCCTTATCACTCTTAACTCTTTCAGTTTCTTCACACAAGCCACAATAGGCAAGATATTTATTATAAATATCTCTACTCTCTATATTGTTAAATTTTGGAGCAGTATAGTAAGTATGTCTTGCTTTACCAAACGAATATCGTTCTGCTCTATGTCCTAAGGCTATAATTCGTTTACCAAATATTTCATTACTAACTGCTTGCTTATTATTGTAATCACACCATTTGCGATACTCAGTATAATATTTAGATTTAATTATAATGGTATTAATGGGATATAGTTCGCAGAACTCATCAATATTATTACATTCAAGAAAGTATTTCTTAGTTTCAGCTTCTACAATAGGTGGTATTGTAAATTTACCATTATTTAGTACCTTAATAAATGCTTGAATCGCCCTAGTTGCTATAATCTGCAAAGCCTTAGGTTGGCACAACTCTGCTTCTATATTAATGTTACGATTACCGTTTTTTTCAGTAAATACTGCATTAAAAGGAATAATCCAAAATCTGTCTGTAATATGTAGTCCTGCCCCTTTAAAATCGATAACTTCGTTTACCGAAAATAACATTGTTGCATATGGTACTAAGTCCTCAATGTGTTTACCCCTTTCCTCTATTGCTATTGGCTCTCCTGAGATGATTCTTGTGATGAGCGAGGTATTCACAAACCGAGGTTGCGTTTGATCCTCGCTTATATTGGCTGTACACCCTTTTAAATTTTTAACAGTAGATTTACTACCTAACCTACTACCAGATAGATTCTCTAAATGTTCATGAGAGCATTGTTTATCTCCCACTAAGGACTCGATTATTCTAAATACCTTACTTTTGCCATTTCTGCCCTCTCCCTTAAAAATAAAGCCTTTGCAAAGACTAGAGGTTTTGCATAAAGAGTACCCTATTACTTCGTAAAGTAAATTCTCTATTCCCTCATCATTACAAGTAATTGATTTAAAAAAATAATCAACTAATTGTAATTCTTTAGAATCAGTTGTAAGAACACTAAGGTCCTTATAATCAACATCTAGATTTGCAAGTATGTTATCCACACTTGCAAAATCAATGCTATTATTTTGATTCATTGTCAGTTCCCCCTTTCGATTCCTTATTTATTGCGTTTATGATACTATCATAGACGCTTAGTTTTGACTTAGGTTGTTGTCCTGCTGCTTCAATAGGTTTTATTATTTCTCCAGCAGGGTTATTGCTATTAGAATTTAAAATTGTATTGTAAATATCTTGTGTTGTGCTACTCTCGTTCATAATGTCAGTAATCTCTTTAAGACATTTAACAATAGTAAAAATCTCTTTTGTAGGAATTTTTATACCTTTATCAATTTCATCAATAAACACGCAATTATCTGAACTCAAACTTATTTCCTTATTACCAACTTTAAACTTTGAAATACTATCCGTTATTCCTAAAGCAATATCTAGTATTTCTATTTCACTTAATACTATACTGACAGCATAAATATCGTTAGAAGATATTGTTATTTCTCTTAACGCTTTATCTATGTATACTATGTAATCCCTAAAGTTTAAAACTATTGTTTCTTCATTTTGTTTCATTATATCTCTCCTTCTTTATTAATCTGATGGTCTAAAAGCCACCTATCTATTTCCACCTTCGAAAATATAATTTTAACTCCTAACCTATTGTGAGGTAACTCCCCTTTTTTTACTAACTTTCTGACTAGTGAAACACTAATATTAAGGTACTCAGAAAGACCCCTAACGCTTAAGAACACATTACACATATTTATTCCTCCTAACTTTTGTTTGTTCTGTGCTAGATTAATTTTTAATTCAAAATGATATCTTTATAATCTAAATCAAGAACATCTAATATTATGTTAAGTGCCCACATATTTGGACTTTCTGTACCATTTTCATATTGAATAAGTGTCTCTACATCAAGTCCGAATGCCTGACAAGCATCTTCTAAACTCCAGTTATTATATATTCTTGCTTCTTCTAATGTCATAGTATCTTCCCTCCTTTAATTTGTCCATTTTGTTGTAATGAACTCCCAAAAAAAATTATCTTTCAATTTAAGTTTTTAATAAGAACTCTCGTTAGTTAATTAAAACGCTTTCTATTTCTTAAATTTAGATTCTATTTGGTGCGTTCGATAAATAGAATACTCCTAACTTTAATGTTTGTCAAGAAGTTTTATGTATTATTTTGTATTTTTTTATAATTTGTAGTTTGCGTTTTTACCAATTATGTTGTATAATAATATTACGAAGGAGAGATAATATGAGAAATACTAACCGAAAAATATGTAAAATATTTAGTAAAAATCTTAAATACTATATGCAATTAACAGGAACTAGTAGAAATGATATATGTAAAGACTTAAATATAAAATATTCTACTCTTAGTAATTGGCTTAGTTGTTATAGTTATGCAAGTGAAGATAATATTAAGCAATTAACAGATTATTTTGAAATATCAAGAAGAGAACTTACTGAGGATAATGATATAGAACATCTGAAAATAGATTTTAATTCAAAAAAAAGGAGAGAGTTAATTAAAAAGTCTGCTGAATTATCTGATGAAGATTTAGACATTTTATTATCAATGGTTAAAAATTTTTTGAAAAGAAAATAAAAAAAGAGTTAGGTGCTACCAACACACTAACTCAACGCCAATAATAGCGTACAGAATAAAAATTAATCTAGCACAGAACAACTTTTTTTCTGTACTCCTATTATAGCACTAATTTAAAAATTTTAAAAGATAGGAGTTTTAATTAATGTTTAATAAAGAAAATTACACAAAAACTAATTACCTTTACATTTATAAACATAATAGGAATGGTACTTATGCAATAAATATAAACTTATATGATAAGATATATAATAAAAGAATTAGAATAAGAAAAGCCAATTTTAAAACTATAAAGGAAGCGCAAAACTTTATTGCAAAAGAACGATTAAAATTGGAACAAGAAAATAGACAGCCTAAAAAGACTGGACTTTTTAAAGATGTTTTTGATTCTTATATTAAAGAGTGTGAAATTGAAGTAAAAAAAGGTAATTTAGCAGAATCTACAGTTGAAGGAAAAAAGACAATATTTAAAAATCAAATACTCCCAAAGTTAGGCAATGTTAAAATTGCAGAGATTACAGAAGAACATATTTATAAATTCCATAATGATCTTCTGTCTATGACTTGTTCACGGGAAAAAGACAAAGGACTAGCTAATCAAACACTTATTAAAATACACAAGCAGTTATCTGCTTTTCTTAATTATTGTGTTAGAAAAAGACTAATTACATATAACCCTGCTGGAGTTGTAGGAAATTTTAAAAAAGTAAAGAAAGAAAAAGAATACCTTACATATGATGAAGCAATGAAGTTATTATCTGTTGTTGATAACATTAGAGATTTATTTATTATTCAGTTACTATTCTTTACAGGTTTAAGAATTAGTGAATTACTAGGACTTTCGATAGACAGTATAATAACTACAGAAGAAGGAACATCTTTAAATATTACTGAAACATATTATAATGGTAAAATTAGACCATTCGCTAAAACTGATGAGTCAATGGATGACTTATATCTTGATGATATAACCGTTGAAACATATAAAAACTTTCTTGAATATAGGAAAGAGCATAATATCACTAGTAGATACCTATTTGCTAATAATAGAGGTAAATGTGAAGTTATCGGCAGTAGGGCGATTCAAGATATGATTAAAAAGTATTTAAAACGCGCAGGAATCGAAAAGAACATTACACCACATAAATTTAGACACAGCCACGCAGCGTTACTAATCTATATGGGAAAAACTTTAGAAGATATTAAAACTAGACTAAGACATAGAGATATCAGAACTACTAGTAATGAATATGGACATATGTATAAGGAAAGAAAAATAAATCTTGCTAATGAACTGACTAGTTTCCGAACTCAACTTGAAGAAAAGCAAGAGAAAAGTGAGACACCTAGTGAGACACCTAGCGACAAAATGACATAAAAAAGGACTAAATTTTAATCGATTTAGTCTTTTTTAAGCAAAAAAAAATACTTGCATTTTCCTATCTTCGCATACACTATTTTCGGCGTTCTAGTGCTTAACTTCCAAGTTCGGGATGGGGTTGGGTGTGTCCACTAGGCTATCAACACAAGTAAAATTTTAATTATTTTAGCAACTATAACTTTTAGGGTTTACATCTATCAACATCTCTGTTCGAAATGGGAACAGGTGTATCCTCTTTGCTATCGTTACCAATTTAAATATT
>CAOJDP010000057.1 GCA_948433085.1 uncultured Caryophanales bacterium | reverse complement strand
TTAAATTTTAAATTACTAAAGATTTTCGTGTCTAAAAACTTGACATAAATCCAATACTTGTAAAATTACAAAAGATAATTTAATTGCTTTAAATGAATTAAAAGAAAATAATTATCTATCTGTAACTAAGTTGTATCCTAATCAAACTGAAAGTAAAAAGATTGAATATGTTTATAATATCTACGAAGAACCTCATTTAGAACTAGATATACAAAAGCAAGATACCGAAAACCAACATCTTGATTTTCAATATCTTGAAAATGATACACAAATAAATACTAATAAACAAAGTATTAAAGAACAAACAGATAAAATAGATAAAACCAAAAATAGAATTTTTGAAGCTAATCATAATTCTTTAACTATTGATTTAATAGACAGAAAATATATTACAAAAGATGATACTGATATTTATAATTATGACAAGTTATTTGAAAACCTATTAAATGAGTATGAAACAAGTGATTTGCTGATGATTTTGCATTATATAATACCAAGAGTGCTAAATCATGATTTTGTTGATGAGAATGGCGAAAAAATAGCAAATAAGTTTGGGTATCTAAAGAACTCTATTTTAAATAATATAGTTAGACTAAAAAATAATGAACTTGAATGGGATGAAGAATTAGGATGGTTTAAAGATGTTGAAGAAGATTTAGAAGAAATAGAAATATAAAAATGAAAAATGTGGTATAATAATCAAAAATAACTAATTTAAATATTGTTATTAAAAATAAGATAAAATATTTAGTAGGGGATATTATGGATATAGGCAAAGATTTATATGGCTCAATTAAATTAAATGGTGAAACAGTATTTTATCACAGTATATCACAGGATAAAGTAAAATTGGAATTATATAATCAAGCGGTAGCAGAAGGAAAAATAACTGATTTCGATCAAACAGTATTAACAAGATTACGAAAGTTGTATTATGGATTATATTCAGGATTAATTTATATGTATTATGAACCAACAAATTTTAACAATATAGGTAATAAAGCAGAATTAATGACTCATGTATTAGAAGATAAAACTTATCAATTAGTTCATGGAGAAACTGATTCAACTAGGAATATTCCATTTTTTATGTATGGAGTAGAACATTTAGATTTTAATTCATGGATAGAAGTTCAAGAAGGACAAAAAGTTTGGGTTTATGATTTATTTTCAATGTTAAAAATAGAAAAAGGTGTATATTACAAACTAGAAAATCCAAATGTTACACAAGTTATTTCTAAATCCTCGATTATGTCTCATCCAGGAAGAGATCGAGAAGATTATAGTTTCTATCATGATGGTATGAACTTTATGTTGATTGATATTTTTCCTAGAATGGAAAAGAGTTTATCAACTCATCCATTTGCGAAAATTCTAGCACCAGAAATAACTAGATATAAAAAAGATATAGATTTTGATAGTATAATTTTAGATACTCATGAAATTTTAGAGGAAACACAAAAGAAATCACACTAGATGATTTCTTTTTTATCTTTTTAAAACTAATATTTGTTTATTTTTACTATCACCATTATAAGTACCAACAGTTGTATCTCCAGCAGAGTAACTGTATGTAGAATAGTTTGGAGTAGGTAAAAGTTCTGATTCTATGTTTCCTAGTTGATTTTTAATAGTATTTCTATATTCGCCCATTGTAATTATAGAAATTGGGATTTGATTATTTTCATTATATTTTTTAACAAAAGCATTAACGCCTCTCATAAATGCCTTATAAATTCCATTAATTGCAATGTCATTATGATATAAAGTATTAACTTCGGCAGTATTGAAAACAGCATAACCTTGTTCTCTATTAACATAAATAGTCATCTTAGCAATAATTTTATCTTCTTGATTTCTAATAACTAAATTTTGACAATTATCAAGAATCATACTAGCTCTCATAATTCCTGCTCCAGCTCCAAGTATATGAGCACAACAGCTACAATATTTTCCTAATATTAAATTATCATAATCTTGTTTAGGTAACCAATGGTAAGAAAAATTATCCACACAAGAAGTTTCCTTTAAGTCTTGTTCAGGATTATTATCATAAACATATTTACCTGATTTATCAAATTCAATTTTAGTGAATATATTTCTAGGGGCTTCCTTACTTTCATTTAATAGTGTTTCTCCAACATTTAAAGCATAAGATTCGGAATAATATTGTTGTAACATTCTAGCTAATTTTTTATTATTTTCATTAACTCCTTCAAATTTCTTTTCGGAAAAATAATCTAAACATTTTTCAACTGTAACTTTTAATTTTCTTTGATAACCTCTGTGTGATGTAGAAGTATTAGATATATCTCTAAAAGAATTGTAAATTCTTACAATCATACCTGAATTATTTTTTTCTAACTCGACTAATCTATCATAATTTTCAATGAAAAATTTAATAAATTCATAATCGATTTCTTCTCTAGGTTGTATTCTTCCAAATACAGTATGAATATTATTTCCTATTATCGAACTATTACTATCTTGATTAAACATTTTTTCATTAATAAATGTACTTATTCTTTGACTTAGTCTTTCATCTTCACTAAATACACCTAAAGAATTACACATTTTTAATAAGTCATTTATATTTTCTCCATACATATCATATAAAGTTTGACTACTTCTTAATAAATTTTTAATATTCTTATTAAAATGTTTTATTAGCAATTCTTGATTTTGATAGCTTAGTTTTTGGAAGAATATAGGATTATAGAAAAATTTATCATATTTTTTATATTTTTCTAATAATGCACAATATGCTATCAATCTATCTATATTAATATCTGTATCAACATTACTTAGTCTAAAAAACCTAACAATAGATTCATTATAATTTTCTAGAATTTTTATAAGATCTATTTTTCTAATTTTTTTCATTATAATGCTTGAAAACAAAAATTCAATGTTACGATTGCTTTTTTCCACTATTTCTTTAATGGCTTTTGAAACTTTATTTGCAGCAATTTCTTGTGCATAATCTAAATCGCTTACAAATTTATGAAATAATTCTTGTAATTCTGGATTAATCCATACATTTTGTAATAAATGACTACTTTCAGCATTTATACTTAGTAAATCTATCATATAAGAAACAAAGAGATCAGGTTCATTTTCCATTCCTTGAAAATTATTAGATAAATTAGCTATTTCATCTCTAGAAACTTTTACTGTATCAAAGTCATTTATTTTTACATAATAAGTACCATCATTTAAAGAAAATACTGATATATTATCCTTATCATGATAACTAATATCATAATTATTACTTTCTTTTGTTTGTAACATATTAAAATGTTTAGCTTTCATAGTTCCAAAAGTAGGGAAGGTAACCTCAATTTCTGGATGAAATGTATTTGGCATAATCATTTTTATTCTATCAGGTATTATTAGTTTTTTTAATTTAGATGATTTAGTTAAAACATTACCGCTAATATGTTCAAGTGATTGTGGTAAACTAACATTATTAGCATTTTTAAATAAATCAGACAGATTTTCACATAAAGTTTTAACTCCATCATCAATAACTATTGTTTCAAAGGGTATTTCACTTTCTTCATCAAAATAACCATGAATATGTATTAAGAATGAATTTCCATAGCTTGAATGAAAAACTTGAAGCTCTTTTAAATTCTCACACTTATCAAATGTTTTTTTACCAAAACTTTCAACTTCAGAAGCTAAATATAATTTTTTTAGTTTCTTTGCACCAGCAAAAGCATAATCAGCAATATTATAAATTAGTGATGGACTTTGTACTGGTTCACCATTATTAGGATTAGTACCAAGTGTTTCAACATAGTATCCAACAATAAATTCATCTCTTTCACAATTAATAGCGTATTGGATAATAACACCATCTTTTGATAAAAGAACTGTATCATCATCTTCAGTAAAATATTTCTTGTTGTCTTCATCAACAGTTATTTTTTCTAAAGAAGACATTAAAGATAAAGCACCAACTTCTATACAATCAACATTTTTAGGAATATGAATTTCTCTAATTGATTCACAGCCCATTAAAGCCATTCTTCCTATACTTGTTATATTAGTTGGAAGAGAAAAATCTAATTTTTTACAATTATAAAATGCTAAATCATCAATGTAATTTATATCATTGTGAGAATTTATAATTTTTAAATTATGACAATGACTAAATACACCACAAGAAAAATAATGCAATGAAGATGGAATAGTAATTTCTTCAAGTGAATCACATTCACTAAAAGCAAAGTCTTCTAGTATATGTAGGTTATTGGATAATCTGACTTTTTTTAGAGAACTACATCCTTTGAATGCAGCTTTACCTATATGTTCAACTGAATCAGGAATTATTATTTCTTCAAGGTTAGTAAAATCCATAAATGTTTCATCATCTATTATTTTTGTTCCATTTGGAATAATAATGACTTTTGATTCTTTGCTATATGTATTATTCATTTTGCACCCCTCTTTATTTTTTTAAGACTAATCTTTGTTTTGCACCCCAATCACCAGCATAACCTGAATCATTAAAAGAGTATTCACCAAATTTAAGTGATTCTTGAATTGGAATTTCAGGGTGATTATTTTCATCAGTTAAGAAATCTAATATTGTATTTCTATTAGCACCAATAGATATGTTTGTAATTGGAGATTCAGGATTGTTTTTGTTGTATGTTTTAATAAATGCTTTACTTCCTCGTAAAAAGGCATTATAAATTTTTTCCTTACTTTCTTCATCCCTATAATTGAATGAACTTTCTACATTATTAAATACAGCATAACCTTGTTTTTTATTAACATATAGAGTTGATTTTGCAATTATCTCCCCAAAGTTATTTCTAATAACAAGGTTTTGACAATTATCTAAAATCATACTAGCTCTCATAATTCCTTGACCAGCACCCTCAACATGAGCACAGCAATTACAATATTTACCCAAAATTAAGTTATCATAATCCTGTTTAGGTAACCAATGATATGAAAAATTAGAATTTATTTCTTCTTTTAAATCATGTTCTGGATTCATATCATATATTATTTTACCTTCATCATTAACTTCAATTTTAGTAAATACATTTCTTGGAGCAGTTAATGATTCATTATATACTCGTTGAGCATTTAGCCATGCAGTATTGTTGTCATACCATTTTCCAATTAGTTCAGCAAGTTCTTTCGTTTCTTCAGTAACACCATCAAATTTAAAATTTGATAGATAACTTTTGCACTTATTCATAGTTACTTTCAATTTTCTTTGAAAACCTTTATTTGAAGTACATGTTTTTGATATTTGTCTAAAATTTAAATATACTCTTTGAATGAATCCTGACTTTCTTCTTTCTTCTTCAACTAATTCTTGATAATTTTCTAAAAAGAATGTTGCAAATTCTTGATCAAATTCATCTCTAGTATAAGGAAAATTAAAAATTCTATGAATATCATCACCAATAATTCTAAATTCGTTAGAATTACCATTTGGCAATTTTTCTTCAAATATTTTTTCACTAATAAAGGTTGCTGCTTTTTGTCTAGTAATCGCATCTTCTTCTAAAGCACCAGTTATTTTCATTAATATTAATAGATCACTTAGGTTTTGCATTGCAGATATATTAGTTTGTGTTGCTTGACTTGCTTTTAGTAATCTTTTAATATTTGCATCATAAACTCTAATCATATCTTCCATTAAAGAATTTTTAGATGTAGCAACAAAAGGTTTACTAAATAAATACTTATCTTTAATATCATATTTTTTAGCAAGTCTAATAAAATCTTGCAGTGTATTTTTTTGTAATATTTGATATGTTAAATAATAACTTGAACGCTCATCTTTTTCGTTATCATAAAGAAGAGTTATAGTATCATTTTCTAGTAATCTTCCATCTATTACAATTTTCTTAAATAATTCTAAATCAAAATTTATTAATTGTTCAAAATCTTTTATATCTAGATTAGCCATGAAAAATTTATTATGTAGTTCAGGTGTATCAATACGATATTTCCTTAATAATTCTATATAATCAGTTACTACTGAAAACTGTGTTCCTTGTAATAAACTTTCTGTATTTTGATCTTTTTTATCTAATAATTGACTATTTTTTAGAACATCTAAGAAGAAGGTATCATTTTTCTTCAAATTCTTAAATAATATTTGTCTATTTTCTAAACTCATTGTAGACATTAAAATACCATTAAATAATTGTTTGATTGCTAAATCATGATTTATTAAATCATTCATAAAATCTAAGAATAATACAGGATTATCTCTTATGGATTCTGATTTAGAACATATCTCATCAATCTGATGTTTAGTAATCTTAGTAATTTTATCGCCTTGTTCAATATAATATGTACCATCTTCTAAAACATATAATTTATAATCTCCTATATATTGATCATTATGTATCAATTCTATTAATCCTTCTGGTTGTAAGCCATTTTCAAAAATTAGTTTTGTAGAAGTAGGAAAAGCACATTTTCCAATACTTGTAACATTACTTGGTATTTCAATTTGTTCAAGTTTTTGGCAATCATCAAAAGCATTATTTCCTATAAAATAACCGCCAACTTTAGGTAAAATTATTTTAGTAACATTATTAAATTTAGGTAGAGCATTTTGATTTATCCAAATTAAATTATCTTCTCCATCTGGACTTTCACAAAATTCAACTATCTCAAATGGAAGTTGAGGTTTTGTTTTTCCAGCTTCTTCAAAATAATATCTACCATCAGTTCTTAAATTAAAACCTCCAGTTGTATAAAATGTAATAGGGTGAATTTTTAAAGTTTTTAACCTTGGACAATCATAAAATGCAGTATGTTCTATGTCAGTGGTACAACAACATAAGTTTAGTTCTTCAAGATATTTTGCACCTGCAAAAGCATATTTACCAATTCCTGTAATTGGTCTAACGAGTGCATGATTAAACATATCAAGTTCCAAATTATAATCTTTTAAAGAATATGATTTATCTTTGCATCCACTAGCATATAACATTATTTTTTGATACATTTGGTGAATAAGAATTTTATTATCAGGAGTAATAAAAGTTTTATTGTATGGAGATACTTCTATTCTTTCAAGAGAATCCATATAAGAAAATGCTCCATCTCCAAAAGATTTAAGATTAGCAGGTATTGTTATAGAAGTAATAGAATGACAATTTCTAAAAGATTCTTTTCCAATATTATCAATAGTATCAGGCAAATTTATATCCTTTAAGTTTACACAATTATAAAAAGCTCTTGATCCAATTTTAACAACACCCATATTTAATCTAACTTTAGTAAGTTTTTTACAATTACTAAATGCTTCAGCACCTACAAAAGAAGGGGAAGCTAAATCTATTTTTTCTAAACTTTCACATCCTGAAAATGCAAAATTAGAAAGTGATAAAATTTTGTTTTGATTAAATATGTCTCTAATATTTTTACAACCTCTAAAACAAGCAAATGGAATTACATTATCTATTATATCTATACTTGAAAGACCATTACAATTTTCAAATGCTCTTTCGCTAAAACAGTTTACAAAGGAAGGGATTTCTCTTAAACTTTTACAATTTCTGAAGCATCTTTTTCCAATATTAAGTTTTTTTTGTGAGATGATATTTACTAGATTAGTACATCCATCAAATAGACCATCTGGAAGAGATTCAACATGTTCATTTAAATTTACCGATAAAATATTTCTACAATTTCTAAAACAGTTTTCTCCAAATAATTCTACATTTTCAGGAAAAGTAGATAATTTGAAACAATCATCAAATACTCTGTTACCAAGCTCTTCAATATTTGGATTTAAAACAATATCAAGATTAATACATCCTTTGAAACATTCATCAGGTAATTTAGTAATAGTTGTTGGTAAAGTTACTTTTTTAAGTCTTTTACAATTTAAAAATAATTGCTTATTAATTTTTTTAAGTGATTCAGGAAGAATGATTTCTTCAAGGTTCTCACATCCAGCAAAAATACCCCAATCAAGTTCTTCAACACCTTCAGGTATAACAATTCTTTTTAATCTTTTACAATCTCCAAATGTTCTGTAATTTAATTTTTTTATATTTCTTGGTAATATAATTTCTTCAAGACTTTCACACTCTGAAAAAGCACTAGCACCAATATATTCTAAATTTTCTGGTAGTGTTATTGTTTTCAAATTTTTACATTTTGCAAAAGCTCTTTCTCCAATTGATTTTATACTTTCAGGAAGAACAATATTAGTTAAGTCTTCACGATTTATATAGGCATAATTAGGAATTGAAGTTTCAATTTTCATACTAGGAATAATTGGTTTTGTATCTCCCATAAAAAATCCCCCTTTTTTTGTAGTTAGTTATTATATCACTTTTTCTAAAAAAATCAATTAAATTGGGCATATTTTATTGTAAAAATAAAGCTTTTATGTTATTATAGTTAGCCATCAGGGGAGGTTTGTTTATGGATATTGAAGCTAAAATTGAAAATCCTGTGTGTATTAGACTTGGTGATGCTGAGAATGTGATACTAGCAGATGAAGTAAATAAACAAAATAATCCTTTAGTACCTGGTGTAATGTTTGGTGGAAATCATTATGGATTTGTATTGATTACTGACATAAATGGAAAACAAAAAGAGATGGTATATCCAACTCAATGTAGAATTGACGCTGTTGGTATTGAAGGTGGAGTTTTAAAAGTATTTGAGGAAGGTAAAAAAACTTCATGGAGATTTAATAAATCAGGTAAATTAGAACATTCTATATTTGGTGAGTTTACTGACGAATATAGAAGTAGATTTAATACAATTGTTGAACATTATGATATGTTTATGGGAGAACCTGTTCTTAAAAATCCACTATGTGTGAAAATTGCAAGAAATCCAGAAGAAAGTGTTATTCTTAAGGATGAACTTGTACAACAAGATTATCCATTATATCCAGGTGCAATATTGGGAACAGAACATTATGGGTTTATATTAATAATTGATACTGATAAAGGGCAAAAAGAAGTTTTCTATCCAACTCAAAATAGAATTGATGCTATTGGTATTGAAGATAATGAATTTGAAGATTTGAAAATATTTGAAAATGGAAAATATCATCCATGGCTTTTCTCTTATGATGGTAAATTTAAACAAGAAGCATCATATAATCCTTATTCCAGAAAAGATAAAGCATTTGTTGAAGATGTTTATGGATTAAATATGAAAGATGCAATAGATCGTTTTACATTAAAGATGAAAAAATAATTATAAAGGTGTTATATGCGATTTTGGAAATTTATAAAAGATGAATTAAGAAAAAATCCAAATCAACAAGAATTACAAAATAATTCATCAGAAGAGCAAGAAATGAGTGATAGTCAATCTCAACAAAGTGATAATCAAGAACAATTAAGTCAATCACAAAATAATAGTTCTGAACAAG
>CAOJDP010000056.1 GCA_948433085.1 uncultured Caryophanales bacterium | reverse complement strand
TGAGTACTTCATTTTTACCTCTTTCATTCTTTATTTCTATTTTATCAAAAAAAGACAGAATTTGTAATTCTATCTTCTTAAGTTAATAACATTGGGGGTTTAACTCAATATTTCCAATCAAAAATATTATCACGAAATCTATTTAAGTGATTCTAGAACATGTTATTTTGACAAGCATAAAACGGTAATAAGAGATCCAATAAAAAAATAGAATGAATTGTAAATTTATCTTATAAAAGCAAACTATAGAAGATTTGCTTTTTGTGTGGTATACTAGCTATATGAGAGGTTTGATCAATATGGATTCAGAAAAAATTGGTAAATTTATTAAAGAAATCCGTTTACGTGAAAAATTGAGTCAGCAAAAATTTGCGGAAAAATATAGTGTAACTTATCAAGCAGTGAGTAAATGGGAAACAGGTAAGAACATTCCTGATCTTGCCATTTTAAAACAGATGTGTAATGAATACCATATGAATTTAGACGATTTTTTAGAAACAAAAAGAATTACAAAGAAAAAGAATTTATTTTTTTATCTGTTTCCAATTGGTATTTGTTTTATTCTAATAGGTTGTATATTTCTATTTTCTAAAAAAGAATCTTCGTTTCAATTGAAAGGACTTTCTAGTACTTGTGATAATTTTAATTTATATGGAAGTATTGCTTATAATAATAGTTCTTCTTCCATTTATATTTCTAATATAACTTATTGTGGTGAAAGTGACCATAATTTATATTCAAAAATAGAATGTACATTTTATGAATTGAATGGAAAGACAAAGACCATTATTAGTAAATATGATGTGCAAAAGGATATACCAATTACGTTAGATATATTTTTACAAGGTTTAAAACTTAGTGTAGATAATTACACAAAAACTTGTAAAGTTTATCAAGAAAATAGTTTGCATTTGGAAATAGAAGCAACAGATGAAAAAGGAAAAATAACAACTTATAAGATTCCATTAAAATTAGCAGATTGTGATGAATAATTTTGTTTTATTTATTCTTTGGGTATAATAGAATTCTTGATTTAGAAAGTAAATTGCAATATAGATAAAATAATCAAATTTTAGTTTAGAAATTAAGACATGAGTATTAGAGGAAATTTAAGTTTAATTGATTCTAATTTTGACAATCAGGTAGAAGCTTGTAAAAGAGTTGGGATACATGATTATATCATGAGTTTACCAAAACGCTACTATACACGATTAACAGAAAATGGGACTAATTTTTCAGGTGGGCAAAGACAACTGTTAGCGATAGCAAGAACGTTATTATCTAAAACTGAAATATTGGTTTTTGATGAAGTAACCAGTTCTTTGGATGCTTTGCTTGTTGAAAGAATATAAGATATTTTTGAAAATTTAAAATTAGATCATACAGTAATAGTCATTACGCATAAAAAGGATGTTATGAAAATTGCAGATAAAATCATCGTATTGGATAAAGGGAAAATCGTAGGAATGGGGACACATGATGAATTGTTAAAAAAGAATAAGTATTATATGGATTTACAAATGAGTCCATCTACCAGTTCCCAAAAAATATAGTTGTTTTTTTAAATGAAATGATAGAATGGTTTTTAGGTATAAATTATAAATAAATTAGTGGTGAAATGTATGGAATTTTATAGAGAAGTTGAAAAAAGTATTATTAAAAAATATCGAAAAGAAATTTGGAGTAAATTTGTGCAAGCGGTAAAAGAATACCAATTGATACAAGAGAATGATAAAATTGCAGTTTGTATTAGTGGAGGAAAAGATTCTATGTTGCTTGCGAAATGTATGCAAGAATTAAAAAGACATGGCCAAATTCCTTTCGAAGTAGAGTATTTAGTAATGGATCCAGGTTATCATAAGCAAAATAGACTTCAAATTGAAGAAAATGCGAAAAAATTAAATATCCCTATTCATATATTTGAAAGTAATATTTTTGAAGTGACAGAACAAGTGAAAGGAAATCCTTGCTATTTATGTGCACGTATGCGTAGAGGTTGTTTATATAGTAAAGCACAAGAATTAGGCTGTAACAAAATTGCATTAGGACATCATTTTGATGATGTGGTAGAAACTATTCTCATGAGTTTATTTTATGGGGCTGAATTTAAAACAATGTTACCCAAATTACATAGTACGAATTTTAAAGGAATGGAGTTAATTCGTCCATTGTATCTTATAAAGGAACAATCTATTATTAGTTGGAAAAATTATCATGATTTAAAGTTTTTAAATTGTGCCTGTAGACTTACAGATGTATCAGGGGAGTTAGTATCTAAGCGTAAGGAAATTAAAGCATGGATAAAGGAATATAAAAAAATAAATCCAAACATAGATATTAATGTTTTTAGAAGCGTGGAAAATGTAAACTTAGATACTTTGATTGGGTATCATAAACAAGATCAAACTTATTATTTTTTAGATGATTATAATCAAAAAAAAGATTAAAATTCGTAGTATTGCAAAAGAATGTTATCAAACTTTCTTTTTTTGTTAAACACATTTTTGAAATTGATTTATAAGTATTATAAAAATACTTGTATGTGTCATTTGTACTCTAATTATATTTTTGATATAGTATATTTTGAAAGAGAAAAAATTGTTTGAAAACATGAAAAGTGGAGAATTGTTTAAACTTTTATAGTACATGATGCACTGAATGTGATACTGTTATTTATTGAGACTTGTCCACCAATAAAGGAAATCCTTGATTAGTTGAATATAGGAAGAGAAAATTATGAGTAAACTGGTATGCATTGTGCAAATAAATATAATGAAAAAGTCTTGATGATTGTAAGATTAAGTTCGTAGACTTCTCTTCTTTTTTCTGGTAAAATATAGAAAGAAGGTGGTTAAATGAAACGTAATGAAGTAGATATGAATAAGGTTACTCCTGCTATGCGTCAATATATAGAACTCAAAAATCAAAATGAAGATGTGATTATTTTTTTCCGATTAGGGGACTTTTATGAGATGTTTTTTGAAGATGCTGAAAATATTTCAAGGGAATTAGAACTAACATTAACAGGAAAAAATGCAGGTTTAGAAGAAAAAATTCCTATGTGTGGGATTCCTTATCATGCTGCTAATGTATATATTGAAAAATTAACACAAAAAGGTTATAAGGTAGGAATTGCAGAACAATTAGAAGATCCTAAGAAAGTAAAAGGAATTGTCAAAAGAGATTTAATTCAAATTATCAGTAAAGGGACTATGATGGAACATGAATATTTAAAAGAATATGAAAATAATTATATCGGAAATATTATGGATTTTCATCATGTTTATCTCATTTCTTATACAGATATTACAACGGGAGAACTTTTTATTACAATGGTGGAACATAATATTTCAACATTAGTTAGTCGAGTCGTGAGTATGAACTTACAAGAGCTGATTATATCTGATAAAGTAGATAAAAGTGCAGTATCTATTTTAAAAAATCAATTTAAATTAACAATTACAATTACAGATGAAATAGAAGCATGTAAAGAATATACATCTATTTATGAAGAATTGACTGATGTACGTTATATAGAAACCATCAAACATTTGCTTACCTACATAACAAATACGCAAAAAAGAAATTTACCCCATTTGATGAAACCAATTATCATCGAAAACAAGAACTATTTAAAAATGGATATTCATACCAAACGGAATTTGGAATTAACAGAAACACTGCGTTTAAAACAACGAAATTATTCTTTAATTTGGTTACTCGATCAAACAAAAACGGCAATGGGATCTAGAATGCTCAAACAAATGATTGAAAGTCCATTGATTGATTTTAATGAAATGAATCGAAGATATGATATCATTGAAACCTTATTAAAGGAATTTATTATAAAAGATGATTTAGGAAAACTATTGTGTGAAGTTTACGATTTGGAAAGATTAAGTGGACGTGTTGCATTTGGAAATGCCAATGCTAGAGATTTATTACAACTCAAAACTTCTTTAAAAGTGTTACCTGATTTGAAAGAAATTTTAAAAAAAATCAATTTTTATAAAACATTTGAACCAATCGATTCTTTATATGCGTTATTGGAAAAAAGTATTTATGAAAATCCTCCAGTTTCTATTAAAGAAGGATATATTATTAAAGAAGGATATCATCCAGAATTAGATGCGTTAAAAGATTTACGAAAAGGTGGTAAAGATTTTGTTGCTAGATTTGAAGCAGAAGAAAGAGAACGAACTGGTATTCGGAATCTAAAAATTGGTTATAATCGTGTATTTGGCTATTACATTGAGGTTTCAAAAGGAAATACCAATCTTATTAAAGAGGAATATGGTTATGAACGAAGACAGACTTTGAGTAATTGTGAACGATATATTAGTCCTATTTTAAAGGAAAAAGAAGCCTTAATTTTAAATGCAGAAGAAAAAATAATAGATTTAGAATATGAATTATTCATAGAAATTCGTGAACAAATTAAAAATTATATTCCTTCTTTACAAGAAATTGCAAAAATTATCAGTGAAATTGATGTATTACAATCATTTGCAACTGTTACAGAAAAAAATAATTATGTAAGACCAAAGTTGAATCAGGATGGAAATGTTTGTATTGTAGGAGGAAGACATCCTGTAGTGGAAAAAGTCTTGACGAAAGAATTTGTTTCTAATGATATTGTATTGGATAAAAATACTAATATTTTATTAATAACAGGACCAAATATGGCGGGTAAATCTACTTATATGCGACAAATGGCAATTACAGTGATTATGGCACAAATTGGGTGCTTTGTTCCAGCCAAAGAGGCAAATTTACCTATATTTGATGCGATATTTACAAGAATTGGTGCAAGTGATGATTTAGTAAGTGGGGAATCTACTTTTATGGTTGAGATGAATGAAGCCAATTATGCGATTCAAAATGCAACTGTAAATAGTTTGATATTGTTTGATGAGCTTGGAAGGGGAACTGCTACTTTTGATGGTATGGCTTTAGCGCAATCTATTATTGAATATATTCATGAAAAAATAGGTTGTAAAACATTTTTTTCAACACATTATCATGAGTTAACAGATTTAGAAGAAAATTTAAGTCATTTAAGAAATGTGCATGTAAGTGCACATGAAGAAGATGGAACAATTACTTTCTTACATAAAATTAAAGAAGGAAGTATTGATAAAAGTTATGGAATTCATGTTGCTTCTTTGGCAGGACTTCCTGTAACTTTAATAGAACGTGCGAATCAAATTTTAAATATTTATGAGAAAAAAGAAAAAGTAAGGGATATTAAAATTCAAGAATCATTACCATTAGATGAATTAATCCAAACAAAAAATTCTCAGATTGAAGAAGAAATTAAAGCGTTAAATATATTAGAAATGACACCAATGGATGCTCTCAATCAATTGTATGTATGGAAGGAAAAATTAAAATAGGAGGGGTTTATTATGTTAAAAAGAAATAATTGGTTTTGTAATTTATTTTTGATGATTATTACAGGAGGGCTTTACTTTTTTGTTCTTGCCAACTGGATGCGTTTATATAATTCAGAGGCATGGTATGCAGATTATCGTTATTGGTTTGTTGGTGTTTTATTTTTATTTTTTCCTGTTTCTATTTTGTTTGTAGTATTTTGGTTACAAATGGCTTGTACAGTTGCCATTCATTTAAATGTTCCAGGAAAAGAAATTTATGGATTTCCGTATGCATGGATTGTTTGCTTGGTACTTCCAATTGTTGGCTGGACTTTATTGATTGTTATGTTATTTTATATTGTTAGCTGGTCAATTGTGATGCTAGCCTGTGGTGAGGGAGAAAAATATATATAAATGCGTTAAAATTTCTTGTGTATTTGAGATGATATCTGTATACTAATAGTAGGTGATAATATGACGTTAGTGATTATGGCTGCAGGTTTAGGTAGCAGATACAAAGGTGGAATTAAGCAAATGGATGCCATTGGTCCTAGTGGGGAATGGTTTATGGATTATGCTATTTATGATGCTTATCAAGCGGGAATTCGTAAAGTGGTGTTAATTATTCGAGAGGAATTAGAAAATTTGCTTCAAGAACATTTTAGCAATCGTTTGCCAGAGGATTTAGAGCTTGTTTTGGTGCAACAAAATGTAAAAGATATTCCCGTTCCATTTCCGTTTGAACGGACAAAACCTTGGGGAACAGGGCATGCCATTTTATGTTGTAAAAATGTAATTCAAGAGCCTTTTATTGTCATAAATTCAGATGATTATTATGGGCAAAGCGTTTTTTCAAAGTTGTATACATTTTTGGAAAAAGGAACGCAAAATTATTGTATGGCAGGTTATTTTTTAAAAAATACTTTAAGTGAACATGGAACTGTAAATCGTGGAATTTGTAAGATAAATCAAGATTCTCATTTAATTTGTATTGAAGAAATGTATAAAATTCAGTTGTGTGAAAATGGAATTTATGGAAAAAGAAAAGATGGAACAAGTTTAGCTTTAAATGAAGATAGTTATTGTTCTTTAAATCTATGGGGATTTTTGCCTTCTGTTTTTGAAACACTCGATATACAATTTGAGGAATTTTTAAGTCACTTGGAAAATGTGGAAGAAGATGAATTTTTATTGCCAACAATTATTCAAAATATGATTCAAGAAAACAAGGCAGTTGTAGAAGTATTACCAACTAATGAAGAATGGTTTGGAATGACTTATCAGGAAGATAAGGATTTTGTAAAAAGAAAAATTGAAACGTACATCGAAGAAGGAAAATACCCTATGTCTATTTGGAAAAAGTAGTTGTCAAATAGGAAAGAAAATGGTAAAATGAATACGGATGAACTTTTTTGGCATTCATAACATTTCAGAAGGTAAAAGAAACGATAAAATAGTTTGTAATTTTTTAGGTTATCTATTTGCAAACGGGGGGGGTATATCCCTCTTTTCTTATAAAAAGTAAGGAAAAAATCATAAAATAATTTATCAAGAATTAGTTGTAGAATTGAAAATGGAGGTATGGAAATGATTGGCTAAAAATTGTACAAGTTGAAGTAAAAAATTGATATTGGAGAATCTTTTCTCATGTAGAAAGAAAAGTGGGAGATATAGGTAAATTTTTTTAAATAGATTGAAAAAATAAAATTGTAGTAGTAAAATAAAGTGTAGTTAGGAGTGGAGTTATGTTAAAAGTAGATAATGTAACAAAGTACTATGGTAATTTTCTAGCAGTAGATCATCTATCATTTGAAGTAAAACCAGGTGAGATATTTGGTTTATTAGGAATTAATGGAGCAGGAAAAACCACGACATTTCGTATGATTATGGGTTTATTAGATGCAACAGAAGGTAGTATTACATTAGACGGTAAAAAAATTGATTATGATATAACAGATCAAATTGGTTTTTTAACGGAAGAGAGAAGTTTATTGACTAAAATGACAGTAAAAGAACAATGCCTTTACTATGGAGTATTAAAAGGGATGAAACAGAATGAAGTATTAAAACGAATGGATGCGTTATTAGAAAAATTTGGGATTCAGGAATATCGGGAAAAGAAAATTAAAGAATTATCAAAAGGAAATCAACAAAAAATTCAGTTTTTAACTGCGATATTAAATCAACCCAAATTATTAATATTAGATGAACCTTTTTCAGGCTTAGATCCTTTTAATGTTGAGTTATTCAAACAAGAAATTGTAGAAATGGCATCAAAAGGAAGCATGATTATATTTTCCTCTCATCGTATGGAACATGTCGAATTATTTTGTAAAAAATTAACGATTCTTTTAAAAGGAAAACCAGTAATTGAAGGCTACTTGCAGGATATTAAAGAGCAATATCGTAAGAAAAATATTTTTATTAAAGGAGATATTAATGCGGAAGAATTAAGAGAGATTCAAGGGGTTGTATCCGTTGAAGAACATGCGGATGAGCTTGAAGTAAAAATTGAAAATAATGATTTTGTTTCCAATGTATTTGAAAAAGTGAAAATGAAAAAAAATATTACAAAATTTGTAGTTGAGGAACCATCTTTAAATGAAATATTTGTATCGAAAGTAGGTGAGTCTTTTGAAAGATAAATTACATTTTTTAACGACGGTTAGTTTAAAGCGAAAAATGAAAACAAAATGGTTTTTAATTGCCAATATTATACTTGCATTGATTATTTGTGCAGTGATTAATATTGATAGTATTATTACATTTTTTGGGGGAGATTTTAATAAAATAAGAAAGATTTATATTATTGATGAAACAAAAGAAAGCTATGAGATGTTAAAAGAACAAATTCATTTGAATAGTATAAATTTTAGTGGGGAAGAGGAGAGCGATTTTGAAGTAATTTTAAGTGAAAAGTCTTCCGATGAAGCATTAGCTATTGTAGAAGAGGAAAAAGAAGCTTATGTATTTGTTGTGAAACCAAATGAAGAAACGGTTTTGGATGTTACTTTATTATCGGATGGTTATATTGATGCAATTGATTATCAATTACTTTCGACAGCAGTCAATAATACTAAGACATCTCTTGCCATTCAAAAAAGTAATTTAACAGAAGAGGAATTAAATCGTTTATATTCAAAAATAGAAATTAAACGTATTTATTTAGATGAAAATAAGAAAACAGAAGATGAGAATATGGAAATGATTATGACAGCAGTATTTCCAATTATTATTCTACCATTTTTCATGCTTTCATTATTTCTAGTCCAAATGATAGGAGCAGAAGTGAATGATGAAAAAACAACTAGAGGAATGGAAATTATTATTTCTAATGTTTCTCCAAAAGTACACTTCTTTTCGAAAGTAATTGCTGGAAATGTGTTTATTGTTTTTCAAGGTGCTTTATTACTCTTGTATGCAGGGATTGGAATTGGAATGAGACATCTTATTGGTGGAGGAAGTGTAATGAATATTTTAGGTGGAGAAGTAGGGAATGTTGTTACAAATGTTATGGGAGCGAATGCATTTGGTAAGTTACTTTACATTATTCCATTTGCACTTATTCTTATGTTACTTACATTCTTAGCATATTCTTTACTTGCAGGAATTCTTGCTTCTATGACAACCAATACAGAAGATTTTCAACAGTTACAAACACCAATTGTAATTATTTCATTGGTAGGTTATTATTTAGCGATGATGGCAGGGGTATTTAATGGTGCGATATTTATTAGGGTTTTCTCTTATGTTCCTTTGATTTCTGCTATTTTATCTCCAACATTATTGATTCTAGGACAAGTAGGAATTATAGATGTTTTGATTTCTATCGTTATAATGGTTGGGACTATTTGTTTATTGATAAAATATGGTCTTAAAATTTATAAAGTAGGTATTTTAAATTATTCCTCTAAAGATTTATGGAAAAAAATGTTTAAAGCATTGAAAAATTAGTTGGAATGAAAAAAGTGATTGACTGGAAAAATAGAATTTGTTAAAATAAATACAGATAGAAAAATA
>CAOJDP010000055.1 GCA_948433085.1 uncultured Caryophanales bacterium | reverse complement strand
TTAAATTTTAAATTACTAAAGATTTTCGTGTCTAAAAACTTGACATAAATCCAATTACTATATGCTACAAATAATAATTCAAAAGTTTATAATATGCGTAGAAGATTAGAAAATATTCCAATTGAAATAATAACACCTGAAGAACTTGGAATTAAAGTAAATGTTATAGAAGATGGAAAAACAGCAGTAGAAAATGCAATTAAAAAGGCTAGAGGCTATTATAAAGAAACAAAAATACCTACTATTGCTGGAGATTCTGCACTATATATAGATGGTATTCCTAGTGATAAACAACCAGGATTATTTGTAAGAAGAGTTAATGGTAAAGTTTTCACAGATGATGAAATGATAGAATATTACACAAAATTAATAGAATCTATTGGTGGGAAAACTACCAGTTATTATGTTACAGGACTCGCTTTAATAACAGAACAAGGACTATTTACTACTGAAATAAGTGAAGATAAGTTTATATTATCTTCAAAGATTTCTAATAATAATCATCGTGGAAATCCACTCGATGTAATGACTATAGATTCTGTCTCTCAAAAATTTTATACTGATATGACAGATGATGATTTTAAAAGTTTAGGGTATGTTTTTGATACAGAGTGTGTTAAATTTCTTCAAGAAAATCTTCTTAATGAAAGTAAAAAACTGCAAAAAATACAATAATTTTTGGCACAGAAATGTGCTTTTTTTGTTTAAATTTAGAAGGGAGGTGAGCGTTATTAATTATTTCTTTGAAATAGTCGTGCCAAATGGAAAAGTATTACCTAGTGGAGTTGTATTACAAAAACTATTTGATATTATCGATAGAAATATTTTTGAAACTACCTTTTTAGAAGCAGTTAAGTGTTATCCACTGATAAGAAAAAATTTAAAAACAATCCTTATATTAAAAGATACTTGGCAAGTGATAAGATTATTACTAAATTTGTCGACTTAGAACAATTAAAAATGAATAATCCTAAACTATTAGATATTATTAAAAATGGATGGATAGGTATTGATGATTATGCGCTATTAGTAGACTTACCAAGTGATGGAACGTCCCGTGGTTATGTCACCCTAAATAAATTAGAAATTAGAAAAGCAAAAGCGTGTTTCAAAGAATTACAAAAAATAACAAAAATGCTAAAAGATATAATGTAAATAGAAAAAAGATAAAAAATATTTTGTCATAAATAACCAATTATATACCACTTGCAAATTTTTACTTCCAATTTCTTCCATATAATGATAGAATATACCCAAGGAAGAAAGTGTTTTTATGAAGTTTACCGAAAAATTAATAAAACAAATCGATGAGACTGCATATTTAACAGCCGAAAACGCAACACGTTATCGGCCTATTATGCGGTTTTTTTATGAAAGACATGAACAAGCAGAAAACTGGTTATACAAAGAAGATATCTATCAAGTAATCTCTTCATATATTCCAGATTATACAATCGAAGAATGTCAAAGAGATCTTGACTTTTTAGTATCCAAAATGTCCCTTACAACTGTGCAAGATACTGAAAATGCAAATACCTTAGACAAATTCAAATATAAAAACTATCGATATCAAATGACAGATTATGCAATAGAAATAGAAAGAATGACCATTCACTTAGAAGAATTAGAAGTTAAAATATCATCCCTAGAACCAAGACTATTTGAAAGAATTAAATTAAAACTTAAAAAACTAATTAACATAGAAAACCTAACAGAAGCTGACCTGTATGAACTGTGGAGTGATTTAACCACTGATTTTGATAATCTCAATTATAGCTATCAAGATTTTCTAAAAAAATTTCAAGAACCGAAAACAGAAGAACTTTTACAAAGTGTCGCTTTTATCGAATATAAAAATCAATTGATTCATTACTTAAATGATTTTATTAAAGAATATTTAGTTCATAGCAAAGAAATCAAAAATATCTTCGTGCAAATTCCAGATAAAAATATTCATACTTTTATGGATGCATTAATTGCATACCAAAAAAAAGCACCAAAATTGAGACCCGATTTTGATTACGAATATTTAAGAACTGTCAATGAAGGGAAATGGAGAAGTTTAAAAAAGTGGTTTATAGGAAATCATTCCATGAGTGAAGGAGATCGTTTATTACAAGCTACGAATCAAATTATTTCGAAAATTACGAAATATGCAGCCAATCTAGTAGAACTTCACGGAAATATGATTAACCGAAAAGAAGAGTATAAATACCTATGCCACTTATTTGATGAACAAATAGAACTGAAAGATGCGCACAAATTAGCTTCAGCCATTTTAGGAGTAAATACAGTTCGGCACTTTAAAGGAATCTCTGAATTAAACAGTGATACCATTGTGTCTAGCTGGAGTGTTCCTTCTATCATGATTCCACTTGAACCAATCAGAAGGGGAATTCGTATAAAATCTGAAAAAACACCAATACAGGATAAAACAAAAGAAAAAGAAATACTTTTACAAAGATATCAAGAAGAAGAACAAAAACAAAGACAAATATTAAGACGATTTCTATCTAAATCCCAAAAAAGTTTTATAGGAAGAATAGAACTTTCCAAAGAAGAAAGAAGGTATTTATTTACACTAATGGAAAAAGCAAAAAAGAAACAAAATCAATTACAGGGAACAGATCCTGTATTTGGGTATCCCTATAAAATTGAGTTTTTGCCCCAAAGATGTCAAATTGAATCCACAGATGGAATTTTTGAAATGGATAGTATTCATATAACCTTTGGAGGTGATGACCGTGGATAACAATATCGAACAGGAAATGAATCTTTTACTTAGTAATTTTTGGATTACCAAAGAAGAACAAAAAGATGCCTATTACTTGCTAAAAAGAAATCAAAACAAAGTGAGAGAATTTGTAAGCAAAAATTTAGGAAACAAATTAATTATTCATGATCGCTTTATCAAATTAGAAAAAATACCAACCATCCCCAAAGCAACATTTGGAATTTCCTCATTTATAGATTCATTTGACTATGTTATGCTATTTTTGTTTCTCCTTTATCTTGAAGATAAAACAAGAGGAGAAAAATTTATTTTGTCCTCACTTATCGAGTATATTAAAAATACAGCAATTACATTAGAACTGAATCATATTCCCGATTGGAATTACCCAAACAATCGAAAAAGTCTGATTCGCGCAATTGACTATCTATTAGACTTACATGTAATCACATTAAAAGATCAGGATAGTAAAAGTTTTCAAGACACTGCCCTGGCAGACGCTTTATATGAAGTAACAGGACTTGCAAATTATATCGTTCCTGCCTTTGATTATGATATATATGACTGTAAAACAGCAGAAGATTTTCTTAAAAAAGAATGGGGAGACCAAACTGAAGAAAAAGGAGACATTAGAAGATATAAAGTATATAGACATTTACTTTATTCTCCAGCCACTACTAAAGATGAACTTTCTGAAAGTGAAGAAGATTATATAAAAAAAATGCATAAAACCATTCAAAAAGAATTGATGGAAAATTTAAGTATGGATACAGAGATTACAAGAAATTTAGCATTTATATTTGCAAGTGAAGATACCATACAAAAAGATTACTTTCCAAATCAAAAAAATATTAGTGACTTAATTTTATTAATCAATCAAAAAATAATTACATATAAAGAAATCAAGAAATTGCCATTAAATGAACAAGAATGTTTTTCCATAACCTATGTAGAATTTGAGCAACTACTAAAAGAGGTAAAAGAAGAAAAAGCAATTTATTTTGGTAAAAAATTTTTAGACGTAACACTTAACAAATTACAAGAAGAAATATTAGATTATATGCAAGCTTTTCATTTCATTAAAAAAGAAGAATCAATGATTTTATGTTATCCATTAATCAAACGATACATTGGAAAAACCAAAGAAAATAAAGATGTAAAAGTAGAACAATTAGAATTGGAGGAAGCACTTTATGTATAAAGTAACCAAAATCGGCCTATTAAATTTTTGGCTATATGACGAAGAAGAATTTGATTTTTCAGATGGGAAACTTTTATTGCGAGGAGAAAATGGAAGCGGGAAATCAGTAACAATGCAGTCGTTTATACCACTTATATTAGACGGAAATAAAAGTCCATCTAGATTAGATCCCTTTGGTAGTAGTGACAAACATATCGAAGCATATGTGTTGGGTGGAATTGACATGGAACAACGAGAAGAAGCAACTAGTTATCTTTATATGGAAACCTATTTAGAAGCACAACAAAAATATGTAACAATTGGTATGGGATTACATGGGAAAAGAGGAAGACCCATTGAATTTTTTGGCTTTGCACTTATTGATGGGAGAAGAGTTGGCAAAGAGTTTTTGCTTTATAAAAATAGAAATGAAAAAATTCCATTATCCAAAAATGAATTAAGATCTGCACTTGGTACCGAAAATAAATTTGTAGAAACTACCAAAGATTATAAAAAAATGGTAAATAATTTGCTCTTTGGATTTCCATCATTGGATTCCTATGATGAATTTATTAATGTCCTACTGCAATTGAGAAGTCCAAAATTATCAAAAGAATATAAGCCAACCAAATTAATGGAAATCTTAAATGGTGTTTTACAACCATTGACAGAAGAAGATTTAAGACCCTTGTCAGATACTGTAGAAGAAATAGATAAGACAAAAGAAAAAAATGAGCAGTTAACAATGGATTTAAAACAACTATCCTATTTATTAAAAACATATAACAACTACAATGAAACTGTTTTATATAAAAAAGCAGAAAGATATTTAAATAGTGTGAAAGAAAAAGAAGAAAGTAAAAAAAGACTTGAAACACATAATCAAACGATTGAAACATTGAGAAAATTAGTGGAAGAAAATCAAAAATCAATTGAAGAAACTAAGATTGAATTAGATAGTTTTAAACATCAAAAAGAAAACATAGATAGCAAAGATTTAGATAGCAAAATTCAGCATGTAAGAGAACTAAAAGGACAAATGGAATTGATTCAAAAAAATAGTGAAAAATTAGAACAAGAAAGATTGCAAAAACAAGAAAAAAGAATAGAAATAGAGCATAGTCAAAAAGCATTAGAAGATAAAATATATCGTATAGAAAAAGAGCTTGCATCATTATTAGAAACCATTCAAGAAATTTGTGAAGATTCTCATTTAATAGAGCCCTATAAAGAATTAAAAAATTACCAAAATCAAGAAAAAATCGACTTTGTGTATATAATACAACTTGTCCGAAATTATCAAAACAAACTGCAAAACTTACAAGCAAAATTAGAAGAAAAAAAATTAGAAGAAGAACGTTTAGGAGAAAAAGAATCTTATTATGATGGTGTTCAAAAAGAATACAAAGAAATGTTAAATGAATTAGGAAAAATAGAAGAACACCTATCCGATACATTACAAGAAATGAAAGATAAAATTTTGTATTTGCAACGTTCGAATCAAATCGTGCGTTTGACAGATGAAGAAATAAATGGGATATTATCACCAATTCAAGTTTATACAAAAAAAACGTATGAACAAGCAAAAGAAAGTTACATTCGTTTGGCTAGAAAATATTATAATTATACGCTTACAGAAATTACAAAAACACAAGAGAAAATAAATAAATCAAAAGAAAAGATAACAGATTTAGAACATATTTTAATCAATTTGAAAAATCAAAAAGAAGAAGAACTGATCTATGACGAAGAAGAAAAACTAACCCAAAGTTTTCTAACAGAGTATGATATCCCTTATATTCCCTTTTATAAGGCAATTGAATTCAAAGAAAATATTTCAGAAGAGACAAAAAATAAATTAGAATCTATTTTGTTAACATCAGGATTGTTAAGAGCGTATATCATTCGAAAAGAAGATGTCAAACAAATTCAAAATAAAAAAGGAGCATATCTAGTACCTACAGAAAAGAAAACCAAAAATTTAACAACATATTTTACAGTAGCGAAAGAACTTCCATTTGAAGCAAGTATTGTAATAGCCGTGTTAGAATCCATCAGTATTGACTTGAATGACCCTCTTTCCTTCCACGAAAATACGTACCGAATAGATTGTTTAATGGGATATGGTTCTATACAAGATACATCAAAATATATTGGCATACTAGCGCGTGAAGTAGAACAACAACGCAAAATCAAAGAACAAGAAAAAGCAATGGAAGCAGAAACCGCTATCTTTAATCAATTGAAATCTATAAAAGAGAAAAAAGAAGCAGAGCTTATACTCATAGAACAAGAGGAACTTGCATTTCCAACTAACATTAAAATGGAAGAAATTATAGAAACACAAAAGGAATATAACTTAAAAATCAATATAAAAACAGAAGAAATACAAAAAACAGAAAGTATTATGCATACAATCCAAGAAAAATTAAATAATTTGTTTAGGGAAATCAATCAATTAAAACAAGATATCAATTTACCACTTTCTCTAGAGGTAATTAAAGAAACATTGAATCAAATTGTAAATTTAAATACCAATATTACAGATTTTCAAATGCATTATAAAGAATTAGAGAATCAAAAAGAATTGAGACAAATCAAAAAAGAACAATTAGAAGATGTAATGAAAACAATTGAAGAACAATTAGATTCCTTGCATCATAATAAAATTGAAATAGAGAAGAAAAGACAAGAATATGAGGCCTTAAATGTAATCCTCAATCAACAAGAATATCGTGAACTGTCTAAAAAATTAACAGAAATTAGCGAAAAATTAGAACAACTTCCAGAAACTTTAGCGCATTTAAATCATCTATTGGGGAAACATCAATCAGAGTATGAAATTGCCCAATCACAAAAAGAAGAAATCACACAGTTATATGATCAAAAAGAAAAAGAGTATAACTTAAAAGAAGGATTCTTTGTAAAAGAATATAATCTTCATTATGTTATGGAAGAGACAGGCGAAACATATCTTTTAGCAAAAAAAGTAATCGAAAAGTTACAGAATAGAAAAAATGCAGATATGATAGCAGTAACCAATAACTATTATGAAGCATATAACAACTATCGATTAAGTCTGAATGATTATCGAATTACAAGTATTACATTATTTACAGAAGAACAAACAGAAGAAGTCTTCCAATCATTTTATGAAGAAGCTAAACGTTGTGATTTTAAAGCTTTTTATGCAAATAAACAACTTTCATTATATGAATTAGAAGCAGCTTTAAAAGCGCAAGTAGAAGTCAATGAACATATTATAGGGGAACAAGATCGTAAGCTATTTGAAGAAGTCTTACTGAAGACAGTAGGAACAAAAATTAGAGACCGTATTGAGTTAAGTAAAGAATGGGTAAAGAAAATAAATGAAATCATGAAAGAGATGCAACAAGATAGTGCATTATCTTTCCAACTAGAATGGCATAGCAAAGAACGGGATACCATTGAAGAACTAGATACCAAAGAATTAATAAGACTGTTCAAAATAGATATTGATATGATTTCTCCAAGTGATAGTGAAAAATTGAGCAATCATTTTCGGTCTAAACTGAAACGAAAAGTAGAACAAGCCGCAATCAGTCATGAAAGTTATACAGATATCATTTTTGAAATATTAGATTACCGTAATTGGTTTGAATTTAAAATGTTTTATCAAAGAAATGGAGAGAATAAAAAGGAATTAACTGACAAAGTATTTTCTGTATTTAGTGGTGGTGAAAAGGCAAAAACAATGTATTTACCATTATTCACAGCAATATGTGCAAAACTAAATGGAGCGAAAGAAAATACCTTGCGATTAATCGCTTTAGATGAAGCATTTGCAGGCGTAGATGATACCAATATTAGAGAAATGTTTGGAATCTTATCTTCATTAAAACTGGACTATATTCTAACTTCGCAAGCACTATATGGAGATTATGATACCATAAAAGATTTATCAATTGCTGAACTTTTACGTCCAAATAATTCTTCTGTTGTAGGCGTAAGAAGATTTCATTGGAATGGATTTACCAAAGAAGTTGTGTTCAAAAAAGAGGAATCAGATGCTGTCGGATTATTTTAAACAAAAAGATGGATTCAATCGCCTCTTTCTTTTATTAAAGAAAAAGTATGAATCACTTGGAAGATATTCTGGAACTATCGTTGTAAAAAATATTACCGAAAAAGAAGCAATTGCATTTAGTAACTTTTTTGGGAAGAGACTCCAAGCAAAAGCAAATTTTCAAACTTCATTTGCAGAAATTGAAAAAAAGTTAAAACAAACGAAATATGCAGATTTTACGTGGGATAGTTTATTTTATATGTACTTTGGTTATGCAGTAATGCCGAAAAAACAAATAGCTGAAAACGAAAAACAAGAAGAAGCAGAATTTTTTCAGCAAGTGATAAACAAGATAGAAAAACCATTTTCAGATTTGTTGCAAGATATTGTAGAAAATAAAGATCCGATATACCAGATACTTCTGAAAAGGTATCATAAAGAGAAAGAAAAGTTGAAACTAGATTTAATACAAATTTTTCATCTTTTATATGTATTAGAAGAAATAGTACCAACATCCTTGCCTATGCTAGCTTCTATAACAGGAAATCCTCATTTTTTAGATTTTAAAACACAAAACAGTACTTTATTTTTAAAGCTAATGGCAAAGTTTTATCAGGAAAAAGAACCCAAAAAAACAGAAGAAAAAATAAAATTTTTAGAACAACACAAAATTTATGTAGACACATTATCTAATTATGCAGTCACATATTTATTAAAAAGTGAAAATTTAATGGTAGAGGGATTTCGACATCAACTTGAGCCTCTCAATTTAAGCTTAAAAAATTTAGAAAAAATAAAGCATTTAGATACAGAGAGTAAAAATGTTTATGTATTTGAAAACCCATCCATTTTAACAGCTTTACTTTCTTTGCAAGTTCCAATTGTAATTACAAGTGGGAATCCAAATTATATTGTTTATCTTGTGCTAGAAAAATTAATCAACAGTGGAAATAACATTTATTATAATGGGGATTTTGATCCAGAAGGACTTTTAATTGCCTCTGCATTAAAGAAAAGGTTTTCAAACATAAAGTTATTTTGTTATGAGACTTTTGATTATGAAAAATCCTGTTCTTTTAATTCTATCAGTGATAGTCGTTTAAAAAAAATGGAATCTATAGAGGATATAGAATTATTAGAAATGAAAAGAGTAATTTTAGAGAAGAAACTAGCAGGCTATCAAGAGAAAAATATAAAAAGAATTGAACAATTTATTAGAAGGAACGAAAATAAATCAATTTCTTCCTAATATTATAATCATATTTATCCTGGAATTAAACGAAAGGAATTGACTGGAAAAATAGAATTTGATAAAATGAATACAGATAAAAAGAGTATCTGTATTCTTAAAATAAATCATAGAATAGTTTGCAAAAAAGTATAAAAAATTTAGTAACTATTTGTAAACGGGGGGGGGGTAAAACCTCTTTTAATTGTGAAAAAAAGGAAGTGTAATGAGATGAAAGAAAGAATAGAAAGAAATATAAAATTAATTATAGTGCTCCTAATAGGTGCAATCTGTAGTGGAGTGACTGTCTATGCAAGCTATCAATATGTAGCAAACGAAGTATCCTATCATCCAGCTGACC
>CAOJDP010000054.1 GCA_948433085.1 uncultured Caryophanales bacterium | reverse complement strand
AAGTCAAATTTATTGATGATAACAGGGAGGAATACGATGTTAGATTAATGTGTAAATGTTTAGGGGTACACCACTCAGTTTATTATTATCATGCAAAGCATACAACTAATTCCTATAAGGAATCCAATAGAGAATTAGATATAGAAATTAAAAAGATATTTGAGGAATCAAAAGGCAGATATGGCTCCCCTAAAATAACAAAGACTCTTAATAATCAAGGGGTGAAAGTAAGTCAGAAAAGAGTTGCTAGAAGAATGAAAGCTTTAGGACTTAGAAGTA
Organism: uncultured Caryophanales bacterium; assembly: GCA_948433085.1. Classification (GTDB taxonomy): domain Bacteria; phylum Bacillota_I; class Bacilli_A; order RF39; family UBA660; genus UBA5026. The sequence goes on along the minus strand of CAOJDP010000054.1, from coordinate 9,331 downwards.
TAGTTGTTAAGAAATTTAATCATTCAGGAAAATCAAAAACAGATAGTACAAAAGAATACCCTAATTTACTAGAGCAAAACTTTTCTGCAGAGAAACCAGGACAAAAATGGGTTGGGGATATTACTTATATTTATACGCTAGAAACAGGATGGACCTATTTAGCAATCGTTATGGACTTATTTGATTTGAAAGTAGTTGGTTGGAGTTATGGAGTATCAATGACAGATGAATTAGTGATTGAAGCCTTTAACAAAGCAATAGTGAATCGTGGATAGAGAAAAATGGAATATTCCATTCAGATCGAGGAAGCCAGTATACATCAAATGATTATGAAGAGTTATTAACAACACTTTCTATCAGACATTCATACAGCAAAAAAGGATATCCGTATGATAATGCAAGTATGGAGAGCTTCAATGCCATATTAAAAAAAGAAGAAGTGAATGTGAATACATATCAAACATTTGAAGAAGCTAAGTTAGTTATATTTGAATTTATAGAGAGCTGGTACAACAATAAACGTATCCATAGTACGTTAGGATATATTACTCCCAATCATAAATACAACAATTATATTACCAACTTGGCAATAGCTTAAAATTTAATTTACTAAAGAAATTCGTGTCTAAATACTTGACATAAGTCCAGTTAAATTTAGGTACTAGAGCTATTACTAGATTATTAAAAGAGTTATCTGATAATAATTATATTATAATGGAATTTAAACATAAATTCATAAGAAAAATATTTATAGTTAAGGAAATAAATACATCCATAAGTCTAGATTTTAAAGACTAATTAAATGGATGTATTTTTCTTTTTCAAAAGATATATTTAACTATAATAATATAATAAAAAGAATATTATAAATTAAATATAATAAATTAATTTAAATAGTTAACTAGTTTAAATATATAACTAGTTAATAACTAGGAGGGAGTTTGATAAATGCAAATAAAAAAATCAATAATAAATAATTTAAACATAAATTTAAATAGGTGGTTTAATAATGGAGGATACATATTTGAATAACACTACATTTAAAGATCTTATTTTAAAATATTTAATCGAAGAGATAAAAAAGTCTGAAAAAGGAGATTCATCTAATTGATGATTTGCAAATCTAATAAGATGATGCTATCATGGATGAGTCTTAATACCCAATTAAGTAAGAAGAAAAGGAGGATAAATGTATAATACTTACTTAACTGGAGTAGATTTCAATGTTGGAATCTACATAAGATTATCTCAAGAAGATAAAGATAAAAAATATGAATCTGATAGTGAAAGTGTAATTAATCAAAAAGAATTATTAAGGAGTTTCGTAAAAAATAATAATTTCAACTTAATTAAAGAATATGTTGATGATGGATATTCTGGAACTGATTTTGAAAGACCAGGATTTCAAAAAATGCTAGAAGATATAAATAATAAAAAGATTAACTGTGTCATAGTTAAAGACTTATCTAGATTGGGTAGAGATCATGTTATGACTGGTTATTATATTGAAACATTTTTCCCAGAAAATAATATAAGATTTATTTCTATATTAGAGTCTTATGACAGTTTTAAAAATCAAGCTAGTAATGATTCATCAACTTTTATAATTGCTTGTAATGATTATTATAGTAAGCAAAACTCAGTTAAAATTAGAAATGTTTTAAATGAAAAAAGAAAGAATGGAAAGTTTGTTGGAAGTTTGCCTTGTTTTGGGTATATGAGAGATCCAGAAGATAAAGGACACTTAATACCTAATCCAGAAACTGCACCAATTGTTAAAAATATATTTAAATGGAGAGCAGATGGAACAGGACCTACTGAAATAGCAAACAGACTTAATAAAGAAAAAGTTTCTACACCAAGTGGTTATAAAAAGACTAATTATTCATCCAGATTAATTGATAGAGATAATTGGAATATTTCCACAGTAAAAAAGATTTTATGTAATAGAATTTATACTGGAGATTTAGTTCAACATACACAAACAAAGGTTAATTATAAATCTAAAAAGAAAATAACTTTAGATGAAAAATTGTGGATAATAGTTGAAAACACCCATGAGGCACTAGTAGATAAAGACACTTTTAATTATGTTAATACTTTAAGAAAAAGGAATACTAGAAATTACGAAGTTAAAATCAATAGAGAAAAACGATTACTAGAAGGAAAACTATTTTGTAAAGAATGTCAAAATAGACTTACAGTTCTATATAGAAAAAAATTAGATTATTGGTCAGTTAATTGTAATAGATATTCTAGAGATCCAGTAAGAGGAAGGTGCTACTCACATTTTTATCCATATAATTATTTAGAAGAACAAATTCTAGAACAAATAAATAAATCAGTATCTAAATTAATTAAACAATTAGATATAAATGAATTAAATAATGAAGTGGTTAAAAATATTCATAAGGAAACAACTGATATCGATAAAGTTATTAAGGAATTACAAATTGAAAAAGATAAAATAACTAATAGATTAGCAACTCTATATAATGACAGGTGTGATGGTGTAATTTCTACAGATACTTATAAAGCATTAGCTAGTGAATCGGAAAGCAAATTAAAACAGATAAATGAAAGTATTGAAAATGAACAAGTAAAAAAATATAAAATAAAAAACAAAAGTAGTGTTTTACCAGATTATACAAAAAAAATAAAAAAACTATTAGATTTAAATAAACCTAAAAAAGAATTGATTGATACTCTTATAGATAGAATAGTAATTGATAAAGACAGAAATATTACTATTAAATATAAATATGATGTAGTACCAGAAATAAATTTTAAATATGAAAATAAAAATTTAGCAAGAAATCCTTATGGTAGAAAAGGAAAAAATAATGTATAATTTTTATAGTGATAATAATATAAATTCAAAGATTAGTTATTAACATTGGAAAATATGATAGGAGATAATTATGACTTTAATAAAAAAAGAAATTGATGTTTCAAAAGATTATGAGTTGAAAACAGATACAATTAATTATAAAAAGAGTGAAGTTAAAATTGTAAAACTTACAAGAGATAATGTTGCTAGGATTGAAGCAATAATCAGAACTGATTCAGATTACAGAGATTCTAAGGATATAACAAAAGAGATTGTGTTTGACAAAAAAGGAAATATTAAATATTACGGTTCGAGTTCTTATTGGTTAAATCAATTAAATGAGATTATATATTCAAATAAGAAAAAATCTTCAAAAGGTTATGATTATAATCAGATAATCTATAATTTGATTATTGCAATTGATAATGAAAATTCAACTCACCTTAATTCAGATAAAATTGGAAGAATGGCCGTTTATGAAAGAATATTAAAAATAAAAAGAACTAAACTTATCGATTATCTAAAAAATCCAGGTAAGGAATATGAATTAATTAATATAATTCAAACTCCTAAATATAAAAATGAAAAAAATCATTTGTCTTTTGCTACAAAATTTTGTCATTACTCAAGCTTATTTTTATTTAAAGATCAAGATGAAGAAGACAACTTTTCAATATATGATAATGTTTTAAAAAAGTCTTTACCTAAATATATAAAAAAGTATTTGAATAAAGATGTTAACGAAAAAGAATATGAAAATAACTATGTTATATATATGAAATATATTGATGAAATAAGAGCAAAAGCAACAAAAATGTATGGCGATAAAATTAGTAGAAACGGATTTGATCATTTGTTATGGTACTACCATAAAGGAAGAAAATAGGTTGAAAAATATTAAATAGGGGATACAATAAATTGAAAATATAAATAATTACTAATGGTAAATGAATTCCCCAGGTGGCGATGATCAAAGTGTAACAAATAAATGTATAACAATTAAAGCCAAATAAATAGAAAGAAATGGAGAAATGTTATGAGTATTAGTTACACTAAAATCGGTGATTATCTATTACCAAATTTAAAATTAAAAGAAGGAAAACAATACAACATTGGTAAATATGGGTTGTTAAAATTAAGATATTTAAAGGAATATAATAGAGGATTATATACTGAATTATTAATGAAAGAACAATTAAATACTTATCTTTATGAGCTTGAAAATTTAGTTAAAGAGAAAGTAAATGAACTAATTATTTCACTGGCTGAAAAAGAAAACATTAATGAAAAACTTAAAAATGATAATCAAATTCTATGGATAGGACTTATGAATAATATAAAAAGCCGGGCTGAAAAAATAATTATTAGAGAATATATTTATACTAATTTAGAGTAATTTTAAGTAAAAAAAAGACTAGAATTTAAAACTTTGTTTAAACCTTTATGATTAAGCAAAGTTTTTTTGATGTGATTTTAAGAAAAGATTTAAAGATTTTAAAAAGTAATATTTCAACAAAGTTAAATTTATTGTCCTAGCCAGCACTGAAAACTTACTCCCGCAAAGTTTTCTATTGTTGGAAAATTCCCAAACCCTTTAAAAAAAATTTTTGACAAATTAATATATTGTTATTTACTCTTGTTCCACAAAATGCTATAATGTAGGTACAAGAGTAAAGTGGTGAAAATATGAGTAATAAAGAAAAAGTAATTGAATTTTTAAATAGTAATCATGGATATATTACTACAGCAGAATTTTTAACATTAGGTATGAGTAAACCATTAATTCAAAAATTTTTAGATGAAGGATTAATTGAAAGAGTAAGCTATGGTTTATATATGGATAATAAGATATTAAAAGATGAATACTTTATTTTACAAAAAAAATATCCATTAGCAATATTTTCTTATAATACTGCCCTACACATTCTTAACTTAACAAATAGAACACCAATGCAAATAGATATAACTGTACCTAGAGATAAAAAAGTAAGAGGAAATTATAATATTCACAGAGTTTCAGAGAAGTTTTATGATATTGGAATAATCGAAGCCCTAAGTCCAAGTGGAAATCCAGTAAAAATATATAATGCAGAGAGGTGTATTTGTGATATGTTAAGAACTGAAGGAGAATTTGATTTAGAACTTCAAAATAGAGTTTTAGATTATTATTTTCATAGTAAAGATAAGGATGTTGATAAATTATTAGAATATGCGAAGGTTTTTAATATTTACGATAAGGTTAATACAATTGTGGAGGTAATGATGAAATGGTAGAAGAAAAGATTAAATTAAAAGCAAAAGAACTCGAAGATAAGTATAATTTAAATTATTATGAATCATTACAAAGATTTATGTTTGAAAGAATATTAGAAAGAATATCTGTTTCAGAATATCAAGATAACTTTATATTAAAAGGGGGATTATTACTTGCTGCAATGTTTGGTGTAGAAAATAGAACAACCAAAGATATGGATACTACAATTACTGGTATAGATATTTCAAAAGATAAAATGGCAAGTGTTTTAAATAAGATACTATCTATTAATTTAAATGATGGAGTTAAATTTGATATTGTAAGTATTTCTGATATAAGAGAAGAAGATGAATATGGTGGAAATAAATACCGTATTACTGGTAGAGTAAATAGTACTAAAGTGAATTTAGAAATTGATGTATCAACAGGTGATAAAGTAACGCCGAAAGAATTGAAGTTTAAATATCCTTTATTATTTGAAGATAGAAGTATTTTAATCAATAGTTATAATATAGAAACTCTACTAGCTGAAAAAATTGAAACTGTTTTAAGACGTGGAAAGTATAATAGTAGAATGAAAGATTATTATGATATATATTTCTTTTTAACAAAACTAAGAAATGAAATTAATATAAATATATTAAAGGATGCAATTTATAATACGTTTACTAAAAGAGATTCTTTTGAATACTTAAATGATTATAGTGAAATTATTAAATCAATCATTGATAGTGATAGAATAAAAACAAATTGGAATCCTTATTCGAAGAAGAATAGTTATGCAAATAATCTCGAAGTAGATCAAATAATGCTTTTGTTAAACGATTTTATAAAAGAATTGAATTTAGAATTAGTAGAAGTATAGGGATTGGAAATATTCCCATAATATGTGAAAAGTGCTAGTGGGAGAAACTTTTCAATACTTGCTAAGTAAAGAAGGTGAAGTAATGAATGAGCAGTATTTAGATTCTGAAGTCAATGAATATAAAGAAATAAAAAGTGATAAATCTGATTTAGAATCAAAATGGGAAATGGCAATTGGATTACAGCAGGTTGATGATTTAACACCATCTGAATATATGAAAAATTTAGTAAAATTAAATATTAAGAACAAAATATTACTTGATGAATTAGAAAACAGACTAAAGAAATATTATGACGATTTAAATGATAGTTATAATAGAGATGAGTATGAATGTGATTTTGTATCATTAAGAATTATGCAAATGTTACAAAATAATATGTTCTTTTTAACAATTGATTTTTATAAATATGTTCATTACTTTCTATTTAAAGATGTCTATAGGTTTGCCGGTAAATTTAGAGAAGTTAACATTTCAAAAGATGAAGAAATATTGAATGGTAATACAGTAGTATATTGTGACTATAGTCGAATTAATGATTATCTTATTTATGATTTCTCAGAGGAAAGAAAAGAAAATTATGATAAATTAAATGCATCAGATAAAATAAGAAGTATATCTAATTTTATTTCTTGTATTTGGCAAGTGCATCCTTTTATGGAAGGTAATACCCGTACAACAGTAATATTTATGATTAAGTATTTAAAAGATTTAAGTTATAATATTAATTATTCTTTGTTTAAAGACAATTCAAAGTATTTTAGGAATGCATTAGTTAGAAGTAATTATAGTAATGATAAATTAAATATAAAAGAAGATAATAGTTATTTAATTAGTTTTTATGAAAATTTGTTACTAGTTAAAAATAATAATTTGAAATTAGAGAAATTAAGTGTAGGAGGTAACTAAACATGGAGAAAGCTATTCAAAATAAAATCGACGCAATATGGTTAGATTTTGCAAATGGAGGTATGACAGATCCATTATCAGTAATTAAACAAATGACTTATTTGTTGTTTATAAAAGGATTAGATGAGGTAGAAACTAATAATGAGCAAACGGAACAATTGCTAGGAGTTAAATTTAATAGAATATTTGATGAAGAACATCAAGACTGTAGATGGAGCAAATTTAAAAATTTATCAGCAGATGCAATGTTTAACTTAATGACTACTAAAATTTTTCCGTTTATTAAAAATTTAAAAGCGGGAAAAGATTCATCTTTTTCAAAATATATGGAAAAAGCAATGTTTATGGTTCCAAGTGCTCTAGTGTTAGAAAAGGTTGTAACTAAACTAGACTCTATTCCAATGAAAGATAGAGATACCAAAGGAGATATTTACGAATATTTACTTTCTAAACTTGCAACTGCAGGAAGAAATGGCCAATTTAGAACTCCTAGACATATTATTAAAATGATGGTTGAATTAATTAAACCAACTCCAAATGATACAATATGTGACCCAGCATGTGGTACAGGTGGTTTTTTACTAGAATCTAGTGAATATTTGAGAGAAAACTACCCAGATATATTTAATAGTGAAAGTGCAAAGTATCATTTTAATAATGAAATGTTTTATGGTTTTGATACTGATGATACAATGTTAAGTATTAGCGCAATGAATATGATAATGCATGGAATCGATAATCCGAATATCGAATATAAAGATTCTGCTTCGGGAGAAAATACAGATACTGATAAGTATTCAGTAATATTAGCAAATCCACCATTTAAAGGATCTATTGATGAAACGACAATATCTCCATCTCTATCAAAAATTTGTAATACCAAGAAAACAGAATTATTATTTTTAGCATTATTTTTAAGAAGTCTAAAAATTGGTGGTAGATGTGCTTGTATAGTGCCAGATGGTGTATTGTTTGGAAGTAGTAATGCACATAAATCAATTAGAAAAGAAATAGTAGAGAATAATAAACTAGATGCTATAATTTCTATGCCTAGTGGAGTATTTCAACCATATGCAGGTGTATCTACAGCAGTAATGATATTTACTAAAACAACTACTGGAGGTACGAATAAAGTATGGTTTTATGACATGACAGCCGATGGTTTTACCTTAGATGCTAAAAGAATTCCAATAAAAGAAAATGATATTCCAGATATTATAGAAAGGTATAATAATTTATCTGCTGAAGAAAATAGACAGAGAACTGATAAATCTTTCTTTGTTACAAAAGAAGAAATACTTAAAAATGATTATGATTTATCAATTAATAAATATAAAGAAATTGTTCAAGAAAAAATAGAATACGAAGATCCTAAAGTAATATTAAAACAAATTATGGATATGGAAGAGGAATTTCAAAAACAACTTAAAGAGTTAGAGGAGTTGTTATAGATGAAAGTCAATTTATTAGAAATATGTACACCAAAACAATGGAAGACACTTGCGACATGTGAATTATTAGAAAGTGGAAAATATGATGTATATGGGGCAAATGGTATAATTGGTAAATATGATGAATACAATCATGAATTTCCAACAGTTTTAATAACCTGTAGAGGCGCTACTTGTGGTAATGTTCATTTGTCTAAACCTTTTTCTTATATTAATGGAAATGCAATGGCTTTAGATAATTTGGATGAAACAAAATGTTTAAATAAATATTTATATTATTATCTAAAAGGGATTGACTTATCAAATTCTATATCTGGAAGTGCTCAACCACAAATTACAATACATGGATTAAAAAAAATAAATATAAAACTATATGATTTAAATAGACAAAATGAGATTGTTACTAATTTAAGTAAGATAGATAATCTAATTAACTTAAAAAATAATCAAATTTATAAATTAGAACAGCTAGTCAAATCTCAGTTTGTCGAGATGTTTGGGAATATGAAAAATAGCATTTACAACAAGAAAATTCTAAGTGAAGTAACTTTAAAAATTACTGATGGAAAACATGGAGGATGTGAGAGTGATCCTAATTCGGGATATTATTTTATTGGTGCTACAGAGGTATTTAATAATAAGATAGATTATGATAATGCTAAACAAATAACAAAAAAAGATTTTGATATAGATTATAAAAGATGCGATTTAAAATTAGATGATTTTGTTATAGTTAATACAGGTGCCACTATTGGAAAAAGTGCAATAGTAAGCGATGAAAGATGTACAAAAACATTATTGCAAAAAAGCGTGGCATTAATACGAACTGACAGTTCAAAAATATTACCTATATATATTAAATATCTTTATGATAACGAACCATCATTATATAATCAAGGACAAGGATGTGCAAGAGTTAATTTGTTGTTATCTCAAATTAAAAATACATCTGTTCCAGTTCCACCAATTGAACTACAAAACAAGTTTGCTCAAATAGTAGAACAAATCGATAAACAGAAATTTG
>CAOJDP010000053.1 GCA_948433085.1 uncultured Caryophanales bacterium | reverse complement strand
GAAAAAAGTAAGTTCTCCTTACTTATTTTCTAGTGTCCTGACTGAACTGTAACATCAAGAAAGGCAATTTGTTTCTTATGTACTTGACGGGTGTTCTAATAAAGAAAAAGCATTTGAAAATTGGATGGAAAGAGATTTTCTGTTTTCTAAAGAAATAGAAAGACAATGTGAGAGTAATAAATTAAAAATAATGATAAATGATGGTACAACTAATTTAGATGATATGGTAAATGAAGTTGTTACTCATTTTGGAATAGATTAGAGGAGTGAGTTTTTATGAAAAAAATATGGAATGGATGGCTTAAAGAATCAGTATTTATGTACTGTGTTATATACACAATAGCAAAACTTTAGTAAATAGTGTTCTTTATTTAATAAATGGAACATATTCAGATCCTAATGGGAATTGGCACGAAATAGATAGAGCATTGATAGTTCTAATAGGTGTTCTAGCCTATAAAATGGCGACAAAATTACCTATTAAGAATACACTTGTTAGAATGATAGTAACATATATTCCAACAATGTCGCTTACTTTCTTTTATATTTGGCTAACTGGTTTTAGAGAGCCACTTGCTTCATCAGCATATCAAGATATATTTATAAACTATACAGGATTATTTTTGATAATATCGGTTATAGCAATAGTCCTAGAAAAAGGCAAATCTAAAAAATTAAAAGGAAGATAATAATTATGAACAATGAATTAAAAAAAGCAATCTTAAAATTAAAAGAAATAAAAGATTTATTAGAAAAGTTTTCTAATAGAGATGAAGCAATAAAATTTCTTGCTAAAGAAACAGGAATCTCAAAAGAAGAATGTACTTCTGCCTATGATTTCTTGGTAAAAGTTAATTTAGATAAAAAAATAGAAAGCAGGAATATTTAATGAAAGATTTAAAAGAATTAGTAAAATTATTTAAGGAAAATCCAATACTGATAGTTACAACATTAGTAGCAATGGTATAGGAACAATTTTAGGAGTTATAGCATTTTATAATGGTTGGTTAGGATAAATATTAAAATGTGAGTAGATAAAGAAAGGCAAAATAAAAAAGATAAGATAAAGCAGGAATTTTCCTGTTTTTGTATGAAAATTTGCAAAAATAAAAAAAGTTTGTTATTATAGATGAAAAATTTAAGAAAAAAGGGGGATTTTTTATGAGTTATGGAAATCAAAAATTGCCACAAACAATGGATGCAGACAAAGTAAAAGATTTGATTTTAGAATATCAAAAAACTGGGAATGTTAATGCTAGAAATATTGTAGTGGAAACAAATTTAAGACTGGTGGCTAAAATAGCATGGCAATTTTTAGACTATTATGATATAGAAGAACTTATAAATGTAGGTGTAATAGGTATGATTAAGTGTATAGATGATTATGATGCATCCATGGGAACAAAATTTTCTACCGTAGCTACAAAGTATGTTTATACTGCTATTAGAAATTTTGTGCATAATCAAAGAAAATATAGTTGGGTAGATAGTTTGGACCGTATTATTTCTGATGAAGATAAAATAGTTGAAGATGATTTATATGACACAAGTATTAATATTGTATTAGATTATGAAAAAAAAGAGCAAGCAGTAGAGGTAAGAAAAATAGTAGAGAATTTACCTGACAGAAAAAGACAGATTATAGAATTATATTTTGGTCTTTATGGAAACTTACCACTAAAAGAAAGAGAAATCGCTAAAATAGTGGGAGTTACAGATTCTAGGGTTGGACAACTCAAAAGGAGAGCATTAGAAATGTTAAAACCACAGTTTGTAAAAAAACAAATTGTAGAATCTGCAAAAATAAAATAATGAATGATTAGAGGTGAAGTATGTCAATTAGTTATTTATTTATAAATTACAAAAATCCAGATTCACTTAATGACGAGCAGATATATGCTTATATAGAACAATATAAATCAGGGGATTTGAATGCTAGAAATATCATAGTAGAACATAACATAGCGTTAGTAAAATATATTGTGGACAGGCGCTTTATGAAAACACAACATGATTCAAACGATTTAATCGCAGTTGGTCTTTTAGCTTTGTTGGAAAAGTTACATATATTTGATACAAGTAGAAATGTAGAATTTGTCAAATGGGCAGGGATTGTTGTTTTTAATGGCATTTCCAGTTATGTGAGGAAAAACCAAAAGCATTTTATTGCGAGTATAGATGAATTTGTAACTGATAATGTATTAGAAAAAACAGATGTTGTTTGTGAAGACTATTTAGATTTTATAGAACAAGAACAGTTAGAAGCTAGAGTTACATTAGCGGATTCTTATTGTGAAGAATATTTAGATTTCATAGAATTTTATGATGACGAAAAAGTAGATGAACAAGTTTTAAATTTAGTGTATAATTACATTGATAAATTGCCAATACGTGATAAACAAATAATAATACTATATTATGGATTATTTGGAAATCGTCCACATTCACAAACAGAAGTAGGTAAAAAAGTAGGAGTTTCACATACTACGGTGGGAATCGTTATTTATAGATTTCTTCATATAGTTAGAGTGAAAATCAACAGCAGTCAAATTACAGGAGTTTCATTGCAAAAACGATGAAATTTTTATGTATTGAAACACAAACATATGTATGTTATAATAGATACATAAAGCAGGTGATAGAATGGAACGAATTATTATGCATATAGATGTAAATAATGCCTTTTTATCATGGAGTGCAGTAGATTTACTAAATAAAGGATATGGGTATGATATAAGGGATAGTTATGCAGTAATTGGTGGAGATGAAACCACACGTAGGGGGATTGTGCTTGCCAAAAGTCCACTTGCCAAAAAGATAGGAATTCAAACAGGTGAAACCCTTTATAGTGCACGTAAAAAATGTCCCGCATTACGTATTTTTCCCCCAAACTATTTATGGTATCAAGAAATGTCTGCCAAACTATTTGAATTATTGAGCAAATATACTTGTGATATTGAAGTTTTTTCGATTGATGAATGTTTTTTGGATTATGGAAAAGTAAAGAATTTGTATGGAAAACCTATGGATTTTGCTAAAAAAATCCAAAAAGAAATTTGGAATGTACTAGGGTTTACCGTTAATATTGGAATTGCGAATAATAAACTATGTGCGAAAATGGCCTCTGATTTTAGCAAACCAAACAAAATACATACTTTATATGAATCTGAAATAAAAGAAAAAATGTTTTCTTTACCTATATCAGATTTATTTGGTGTTGGAAAAAAGTCAGCAGAGAAACTATTAAAACTAGGAATCCAGACAATTGGAGATCTTGCCCATGCCAAAGGAGAGAATTTATATCCTTATTTTAAAAATCAATCTATGAAATTAATTGAACTTGCAAATGGTATAGATACGAGTGAAGTAATTTCAATCAAAGAAGAAAATAAAGGAATTAGTAATTCTACTACATTAGAGCATGATATTTCAAATAGGGCAGAAATTCATCCTATATTGGAAAGTTTAACCAATAATGTTGCCTTAGAATTGAGGCGACAAAACAAATATGCATATGTTGTTTGTGTGCAATTAAAAGATCAATATTTTAAAAGTTATTCTCATCAAAAAAAATTAAAAAATGCAACCAATTTAACAAAGGAAATATTAGAAACAGCATTTCTTTTATTGAATGAAATGTGGGAAGGAATTCCAATTCGTTTAGTAGGGGTTCGTCTTGATCATTTGACAAATCAAAGTCATCATCAAGTATCTTTATTTGAAACAATAGAACAAAGGGAACATGATGTACAATTAGAACATACATTAGATTCGTTAAAAGAAAAATATGGATTTAATGTAATCGACAATGCTTCTTTATTGAGTAGTAAAAGAATTGTTTTTAAAAATGCGAAACATGAATAAAAATGGTGCGGAAAATATAATAGTGGAGCAATTTGGAAATTATGACCATTTATTATCTATAATAAAGATCTAGTAGTAAAATATTAGATTTTAATCAAGCAATTCCACTAATAAATTTAATCTTTTATGTAGTTGAAGATTTTAAAATAAAATGGTATAATCGCTATATCAGAAAAATCATAGAATAGTTTATAAAAAACAAATTTATATATTTTGCTATTTGTAAACGGAGGGGGGTATATCCCTTTTTAGTGGTTGAAAGATAAAAAGTATTATAGGAGGTTAAAAATGAAAGAAAGAATAAAAGGAAATATAAAATTAATAATAGGAATTATAATCGGTATGATCTGTAGTGGAGTGACTGTCTATGCAAGCTATCAATATATAGCAAACGAAGTATCCTATCATCCAGCTGACCAAAATTGGAAAGTTGAGAGTGTAGAAGAGGCATTAAATGAACTATATAAACAATACCAAGAGAAAGGAAATGGGTATGGTGTGAGAAGAAGATTGGATGCAGTAACATCTGAGTGGGAACGAGTAGGAGAATCAGTAGGTTTATATGCCACTGCACAAATTGGAACGATACCAGTCAAAAATGATTTTGATAATATTTATCCATGGAGTGATATGATTAGTTATAATTATGATACGGACACAAAACAAATAACTGCTTATTATGGAGAAGAAAACTTTACGTTTACACCAACAGGAAATGTAGAAGTATTAACGAAAATCCCTGAGTTTTATTATAAAAGGTATCAAGATGATACTTATGAATATGTTTATATCTCAAAAGAAGCAAAAGAAGGTTACACCCAAAGTGAAGCGTTTAGTGTTGGAAGATATCCAATATCAGGAGATAGTACAAGAGTACATAGTCGAAGTGGGGTCATTCCTGCAGGAGATACGATTACCAATTTTAGGAATTACGCAAGAAAATTAGGCGAAGAATTTGGTCAATTGGATTATCATTATTTTCTAATACAATTATTATATTTAGTAGAATATGCAGATTATAATTCACAAATTAAATTGGGACAAGGGTATATGAGTAGTGCTTATACACTCATGACTGAAAGTGGAGGATGTGACACATTAGGGATGAAATCAGGGAGTGTGGATGGGACAGATAATAGCTCAGTGATTTATAGAGGAATTGAAGATATCTTCGGAAACATATGGCAGTTTGTCGATGGTATTAATATCAAAGATTATCAAGCTTATATTTGTTATGATAAGAATCAATATGAAGTAGATAAATATGATGGATGTTATCAACCAATTGGTTATTTGAATTCGAATGTAAATGGTCAATGGAGTTCTAAATTAGGCTATGATGCTACCCATCCTTTAATTGCATTCCCCATACAATCTAATGGGAAATGCAATACACATATAACAGATATTTATTGGATAAATCCTGGTAATCGAATTGCTATTATTGGGGGACGATTTTTTGATGGGTTGCAAGCTGGCTTGTGGAATTGGAATTTCTATAACATTTCAAGTGGTAAAGGGGAAGGAATTATTGCACGATTAATGAAAATAGATTAAAATTATACAGTATAAAAAACGGCATATCTGGTATGGATCTAGTTTATAGGGTAAGTGAATGAATTTGAATGAAATAATTGAAGCGCGTTATAAACGTACATTAAATATGTTGGTAATGATGATTCTGCTAATCTCTTTTTAGAAGATATAAAGTATAGCAATTACTTAAAAGAGTTACATAGTCTTATAGAAAAACATTGAAAGCCTTTATTTTAGAGTATAGGGGTACAAATTCAAATTAAACATACCCTGCAATAAATAGGAAGAAAACAGTGATGTAATAGGAAACAGGGAGAAAATAATGGTAAAAAGTATAATGATAAGCTAATGATTGGCAAAAAAGCAAGAAATTAGAAAGGAAATAAAAAATATTGAAAAGATGCAAAAAAATAATAATTTTCCACTTAAAAAGTATGTCAAATAAAACCCATTTTTTATTATCAAATATAAAAACTCTTTTTCTTTTTCAAAAAAATTGTTATAATTATAATAGGTGAAGAGTATGAAAAAAACTAAAATAATCGCAACCATAGGACCCGCAAGTCAAGAAGAAGAAATATTAAAAGGTTTAATTTTAAATGGAATGAATGTCGCACGTATCAATTTAACACATGCCAGTCATGAATTTTGTAAAGATATCATTCAAAAAATTAGAAAATTAAATGAAAAATATCATACCCATGTTTCTATCATGTTAGATACCAAAGGACCAGATGTAATCGTTGGAAAATTTGAAAATGGAAGTGCATATTTAAATACTGGGGATAAAATTCGTATTTATATGAATGATTTGTTAGGAGATTCCACGAAATTTTCTGTATCCTATCCTTATTTAATTAACGATGTAAAAGTAAATGATACCATAAAAGTAAGCGATGGTTTGATTGAATTACAAGTGCTAGATAAAGGACATGATTATTTACTATGCGAAGTCATTATAGGAGGATTTATAGAAAATCATAAAGGCGTGAATGTAATTGGAACAAAATTGAGTATGCCCTTTTTAAGCCCTGAAGATGAAGAGGATATTAAATTTGCACATGAAGCAGAAGTTGATTTTCTTGCTCTAACTCATGTATCTTGTGTAGAAGATGTATTAGAAGTAAATGACGTTTTAATTAATTTAGGAGATGACCATATTGCTATTATTCCAAAAATCGAGAATGAACGAGCAGTGGATGCGATAGATGAAATCATTGACATTAGTGATGGTGTTATGATTGCAAGAGGGGATTTAGGTGTAGAATTGCCATTTGAAAGAGTACCTGGAATCCAAAAGTCAATCATTAATAAATGTCATCGTGTAGGGAAAGTAAGCATTGTAGCAACTGAAATGATGTCTTCTATGGAAAATGCTGCAAGACCAACACGCGCTGAAGTTTCGGATGTTGCTTCCGCTGTTGCAGATGGTGTAGATGCAGTTATGCTATCAGGAGAAACAACAATTGGAAAATACCCAGTTGAAACAATTGATGTAATGACAAAAATTATTGAAACAGCTGAACACGAAGTAAATTATTATGAATTAGTAGATAAAGCATATCGTACAGAAAAACAGGATACAACAGGATCTATCGCATATAGTGTAGTAGATTGTGCAAGTAGATTGAAAGCTTGTGCAATTGTAACGCCTACAATGAGTGGGTATACTTCAAGAAAAATAAGTCGATTTCGACCTTCTTGTCCAATAATTGCTTTGAGTCCAGATGAAAAAACAGTTCAAAATTTAACTATTTATTATGGAATTTATCCTGAATTAATTAAACCAATTAAATCATTTGATGAAATGATGGAAAAATCAACCACAATGGCAAAACAACTAGTAGGAGCAGAAAATGGAGACCGAATTGTAGTAACAGGTGGATATCCGATGAAACAAGTAAAACATACCAATTTTATGAAAATAGAAGATTTATAAGAAAAGGGGGAGATAGTGTGAACGAAGTAGGAGAATCGTTTCGATTCGATTATGAACGTGCGAAAGCAAATCCAAAAAATGTAATTCAAGGAAATTGCTATCGATTTACAATATTAAGCGAGCGCGTAATTCGAATGGAGTATAACAAAGAAGGCGTATTTGAAGATCGTCCAACTGCCTTTATTTGGTATCGGGATATGAATCCAGTAGAATTTGAAACAAAAGAAAATGGACATATACTAGAAATTACCACAAAATATTTTCACTTACGATATGTGAAAGAAAAACCATTTTATGGGGGGAAAATTAATGCAATGGGGAATTTGCGAGTAGATTTGTTAAATTCAGATCGTGTATGGTATTATAAACACCCAGAAGTGCGTAATTATGGAGCCCCTGGAATGTCTTTAGATGATCAAGAAAAGAAAATGAAGTTAAAGAAAGGGTTGTTTTCTACAGATGGATTTGCTTCGATTGATGATTCAGAACGTATGATTTTTAATGAAAATGGAACACTAGAATCTCGTAGTCACCCCGAAATTGATTTATACTTATTTATGTATTTAAAAGATTTTGGTTACTGTTTACAAGACTATTTTGCTTTGACAGGAAAACCATCTTTAATTCCTCGTTATGCTCTTGGAAATTGGTGGGGAAGAGACATTGCTTATGATGATGCATTATTAACAGATTTGATTTCCAAATTTAAAGAAAAAGGGATTCCACTATCCGTATTATTATTGAACGAAAATTGGCATTTGCAAGAGTATAATGGTAAAAAATATGCATCTGGATTTACATGGAATACACATTATTTTCAAAATCCACAGGGTTTAATTAATTTATTACATTACAATGGAATCCGTTTAGGACTTAATGTAAAGCCCTTGTGTGGATTTCTTCCTTACGAAGAAAATTATGAAAAAATAAAAGAACAAATTCAGCCAAATAAAAATGGAATAATTCCATTTCAAGTATTGGATTCCAAAACATTAGATGTATACTTACAAAAATGTATCCATCCTTTAGATGAAATGGGGGTTGATTTTTATTTCATTGATGAACAACCGAAAGATACATTATCACTTTGGATTTTAAATCATTATCATTTTTACGATATGCAACGTGATTACAGAAGAAGACCAATGCTCACAACAAGAAATGCAGGAATCGCACCACATAGATACCCTGTTTTATATTCTGGAAAAACGATAGTAAGTTGGAATACGTTAAAATTAATTCCATTTTTTAATGGGAGTGCTACCAATATGGGAGTAAGCTATTGGAGCCATGATATTGGAGGCTATTATAATGGGACGGAAGATAATGAATTATATACACGTTATGTACAGTTGGGTGTATTTAGTCCTATATTAAAGTTAGGCTCTGAAAAGGGAAAATATTATAAAAGAGAACCATGGCGTTGGGGGTATAAAACTTATAAAATTGTCAAAGATTATCTAAATTTAAGACATCGCTTAATTCCATATTTATATGCAGAAGCATATAAATACCATCAAAATGGAATTCCATTGATTATGCCAATATATTATAAATTTCCTGAAATGTATGATGATACAAATTATAGAAATGGATATTATTTTGGTAGCGAGTTATTTATATCCCCAATTATTAGCAAAAAAGAGTATATTATGAATCGTGTAATTCATAAATTCTTTTTACCATCTGGTATTTGGTATGATTTTGTTACAGGTAAAAAATTTCCTGGTGGAAAAAAATATATTTCGTTTTTTAAAGACGAAGACTATCCAGTTTTTGCGAAAGCAGGTTCTATTATTGTATTAGGTAATCATGAAAATATGAATGATACAACGCCTCCGAAAGATATGGAAATTCAGATTTTTCCAGGTAGAAGTAATTCTTATGATTTATATGAGGATGATGGTATTAGTAATTTATATTTGAATAAATATTATTTACTAACCAATATTGATTACAATTATATGCCAAATAATTATACTGTAATTATGCGCCCAATTGATGGAAAATCAGGTATTGTCCCTGAATATCGAAATTATAAATTTGTTTTTCGTAATACAAAAAAAGCAGAAGATGTCATAGTTTATTTTAATGATCAAAAAATAGAAGCAACATCTTATGTAGAGGATACAAATTTTGTAGTAGAGATAAAAAATGTTTCTACATTAGGGCAATTGACTTTAAATTGTAAAGGAAAAGATATTGAGATAGATGCAGTACGTATTATCAATGATGATATTGAATCTATTATTTCCGATTTATCAATTGAAACAAAAATGAAAGTATTAATTGATGGAGTAATGTTTAGTAATCAATCCATTAAGAAAAAAAGAATTGGTATTCGTAAATTAAGTAACAAAGGTCTTGAAAGAAAATATATTAAGTTATTTTTAAAACTTTTGGATTATATTAATGAGGTATAGATAAAATTTTAATTACATAATGAATACTTAAAATGGGAACTTCCCATTTTTAAATTGTATAAAAAAGTTCACGCAAATGTTTAGAAAAATGTGCTATAAAGGTAAGTTATTTACTCTAAAGTTTCTATAGGAGAATCTAAGTGTGCGAAAGACAATCTTTCTGATAATTGCTAAATTATCCATAAAATTGTCTTTTTTTGTTGGTAAAATGTTTCCCTTCTAGAATAGCATTTAATTTTTTATTTAGAATTGAAACAATTAAAACTATTTTAGTAATAAACGCGTTGTGCTAGTTAAATTATAAAAATAGAAAAATCATTCAAAATATGATAC